>JBFHGG010000016.1:0-40743 GCA_041583235.1 Halarcobacter sp. | reverse complement strand
CAACATAGGTCTTTAATTCTAGCAGATGAATTAAGACAAAGTTCTGATGATTTAACAAGAATGGCAAGAACCTATGTAATTACAGGTAATGAAATGTTTAAAGAACAATTTCATACAGTTTTAGATATTCGAAATGGAGTAAAAAATAGACCAGAAAATTATAATCACATATATTGGGATTTTCATACTTTAGAAGGTAATACTCCAGAATTTAAAGGTGAAAAGATACCTTTACGAACCCTTATGAAAAAAGCTGGCTTTCCTGATATTGAGCTATCAATGCTTTATAAATCTCAACAAGAATCAGATGATTTAACTAATTTAGAAGCAAAAGCGATGAATGCAATAAAAGGAATTTTTCAAGATAAAAATGGAAATTTCACAGTTTATTCCAAACCTGATTTTGCCCTAGCTAGAGAGATTATGCATGGGGATGAATACCATAAAACAAAAATTGCAATTATGAAACCACTAAATGAATTTTATAAAGCCTTTGAAAGTAGAACGCAAAAAGAGGTAAATAAAGCCCATTTAACAGTAAAAAGAATGGAATCATATTTAAGTGTTTCAGTTCTTGTTTTGATTGTTTTATTTGTATTTTCATTTATTTTTGTAATTTTATATAGAATTATTCATCCTTTAGAAATTTTAAATAAAGGCATGTTACAACTTGCAAAAAATGATATGGATATTGATTTACCGCAAAAAGTTTTTATGGATGAGGTATCTGAGATGATTGGAGCAGTTGAAGTATTTAAAGATAATGCTATACAACTTATCTCTTCTCAAGAGCAAAATAAAAGGCTTCTTGACTTAGCAGGCGAAGGAATTTTTGGTTTAGATTCAAAAGCTAGATTTATCTTTGCTAATCCAACAGCTTCAAAACTTTTAGGATATGAAGTAAACGAGCTTATTGGAAAATCCATAAAAGATAGTATTGGTAAAAATATATTAAAAAAATCTTCCCAACAAAGAGAAAGGTTAATGTTAGTTTCAAAAGAAGAACAATCTTTTGTAAATAAAAAAGGTTTAGAGTTTCCAATTGATTATGTAAGTACTCCAATTTATAATAATAAAGGATTTCTAGAAGGTTCAGTTGTAGTTTTTTCTGATATTACAAAAAGAAAACTTCATGAAGATGAACTAAAAAAAGCTACTATAGAAGCACAAAAAGCCAACCAATCAAAATCAATGTTTTTAACAAATATGTCCCATGAATTAAGAACCCCACTTAATGCAATTTTAGGTTTTGCAAAAATATTACAAAAATCACCAAATATTAATGAAAGTGAAAAAGAGAATCTTAAAACAATATATAAAAGTGGACAGCATCTTTTATCAATAATAAATGAAATCTTAGAGTTTGCAAAAATTGAAGCAGGAAAAATTAGTTTAAATTTAGTTGAGTTAAATTTGTATAATATATTAGATGAAATTGAATCTTTATTTAATTCTCGTTGTGAAGCTAAAAATTTAGACTTTTCTTTGTCTATAACTGAGGATGTACCTAAATATATAAAAAGTGATGAAAAAAAGTTAAGACAAATATTTATTAATATTTTAGCAAACGCATTAAAGTTTACAAAAAAAGGTTATATAAAAGTTGATGTAAACTTTATAAATGAAAAACTAATTGTCTCAATTGCTGATACAGGCATTGGAATGAATAGTGAAGCCCAAGAGCTTGTATTTAAACCCTTTGAACAATATGAAGAGAATAAACATAAACATAATGGAACAGGGCTTGGTTTAGCAATTACAAAAGAGTTAATTGAAAAAATGGGTGGAAATATAAACTTAGAAAGTAAAGTAGGAGAGGGTTCTATTTTCACTTTTAAAATTTTGGTTGAAGAGTTAAAAGATTATAAAGAAAAAGATAATTTTAATAAAAAAGAGATTTTATCTGTAAAATCACATGATAAAAAGTTTAAAATATTAGTTGCAGATGATACTAAAGAGAATAGGGATTTACTAGTGCAATTTCTTCATTCTTATAATTTAGATACTTTTGAAGCTTGTGATGGTTTAGAAGTAATAGAAAAAATTAAAGAGCATACATTTGATTTGATTTTTATGGATATATTAATGCCAAAGCAAAATGGCTTGGAAACTATAAAAATATTAAGGAATAATCCTTTATATAAAGATATACCTGTTATTGCAATTTCAGCAAATGTTTTTGAAGAGGATAAATTAAAAGCATTAGAAGTAGGGGCTAATTATTTCTTACCAAAGCCTTTTGAGGAAGAAGATATTACAAAACTATTAGAAGAACTTTTAAATTTAGAGTTTACTTATAAAGATTTAAAACAAAATGAAAAAAGTAATAAAAATCAAATAGTAAGTCTTGATAAAGAGCTTGTTTTAAAGATAATTGAGGCAGCTTCAAAGCTTGATAATAAAACTATTATAGATATTATAGAAGAAGATAATTTTCCTAAAACAATTGAAATGAAAATCAAAACTTTAATAAATGAATATAAATTTGATGAGATTATAAAATTACTAGAATAATAGATTTTTTTTTTCTATCATTTTGTTATAATACATAAAAAATTAAGAGGTTTTTATGGAAATTGAAATTTCAACACCAGCTTTATTATTTCCTGCTATTTCACTACTGCTTTTAGCTTATACAAATAGGTTTTTAACAACAGGTCAACTTATTCGTTCAATTAGTCGTCAAGCAAAAGATGATGGAGGGAAAGAACTCTCAGGTCAAATCCAAAATTTAAAAAGGAGATTAGAACTTACAAAATGGATGCAGTTTTTTGGAGTAGTATCAATGCTTATGTGTACACTTTCAATGTTCGCACTATTTTTAGGCTTTTATGATATTGGCAAAAAAGTTTTTGGCCTAAGTTTAATTACTATGTGCTTATCTTTATTTATTTCTTTGTGGGAAGTTTATATCTCATCAAATGCCTTAAACTTGGAACTTAAAGACTTATATTCAAAATGTAAGTAAGATTACTTGTCTATTTTATAGACAGGTAATATTTATAATTACTAGTAAAAACAACACTAAAACAACACAAGTTTTTTATACTTCTCTCAGTCAATATCAAATTAGTTTGATATTAAAAAATATAGGAGAGATGAATGAAGAAGATGATAGCAAAATCATTATCAATTGCAGCCTTAGTTGCAATGGGAACAATAGCTCAAGCTGCTGATACAATTAAAGTTGGTGTTTTACACTCATTATCAGGAACAATGGCGATTTCTGAAACTACATTAAAAGATACAGTTTTAATGTTAATTGACGAACAAAATAAAAAAGGTGGAATTTTAGGTAAAAAACTAGAACCTGTAGTAGTTGACCCTGCTTCAAATTGGCCTTTATTTGCTGAAAAAATGAGAGGTTTATTAACTAAAGATAAAGTTGATGTAACATTTGGTTGTTGGACTTCAGTATCAAGAAAATCTGTTCTTCCTGTAATTGAAGAGTTAAATGGTTTATTATTTTATCCTGTACAATATGAGGGTGAAGAGTCTTCTAAAAATGTATTTTATACAGGTGCATCACCAAACCAACAAGCAATTCCTGCTGTTGATTACTTAATGAATGAAATTGGTGTTAAAAGATGGGTTTTAGCTGGAACTGACTACGTATATCCAAGAACTACTAATAAAATCTTAGAAGCTTATTTAAAAGCTAAAGGTGTTGCAGCAGAAGATATTATGATTAACTATACTCCATTTGGACATTCAGATTGGCAATCAATTGTTTCTGATGTTAAGAAATTTGGATCTGCTGGTAAAAAAACTGCAGTTGTTTCTACAATTAATGGTGATGCAAACGTTCCATTTTATAAAGAATTAGGTAACCAAGGTATAAGTGCTGAAGATATTCCTGTTGTTGCATTCTCTGTTGGTGAAGAAGAATTATCAGGTCTTGATACTAAACCTCTTGTTGGTCATCTTGCAGCGTGGAATTACTTCCAAAGTGCTGAAGCTGATGTAAATGATGAGTTTATTAAATCTTGGAAAACATATACTAAAAACCCTAAAAGAGTTACAAATGACCCAATGGAAGCTACATATATTGGATTTAAATTATGGGTAAAAGCTGTTGAAAAAGCTGGTACTGTTGATGTTGATAAAGTAAGTGATGCAATTATTGGTCTTTCTGTTCCAAACTTAACAGGTGGAACTGCAACAATGCTTAAAAATCACCACTTAACAAAACCAGTTTTAATTGGTGAGATTCAAGAAGATGGTCAATTTGAAACTGTATGGCAAACTGAAGGTGAAGTTGCTGGAGATGCTTGGTCTGACTTTTTACCATCATCAAAAGATACAATCTCTGATTGGACAAAACCTGTTAACTGTGGTAATTACAACACTGTAACTAAAAAATGTTCTGGTCAAAACTACTAATAAATAATATAAAACTTAAAAGAAGAGAAGATTTTTCTTCTCTTCTTTCTCAAATTTAAACAATTAAACAATTTAAAATAGGATTATTAAATGAAAACAAAGATTTTAAAAATAATCTTTCTTAATTTATTATTCATCTCATCACTTTTTGCAAATAGTTTTGAAGAAGATATTAACAAACTAAAAACTAATAGTTTAAAAGCTAAACAAGCTGTTGTTAATGAAATCGCAGAGAAATATATAGATGATGAAAGAACAAATACTCTTTTAGTAAAAATGATGGAAGGAAATCTTTTTTATACGAAAAAAGAAGGTACTTTTGTAATATTAGAAAAAAAAGAAGGAAGTATTTATTTTACAAAAACTTTTTTAACTAATGAAACATTGGAAGCTACAAAAAAATCAATGTTTAAAAAAGTAAAAACGAACAATAAATTAAGAAGTATTATAAAAACAAAACTTGCAGAAATGAATCTGTTTTCTAAGAATACAGATAAAAGATTGACTTCAGCAAAAAATATTTTACAAAATGTTTCAAATGAGTTTGAAGAGCTTATAGATAAAGCTTTAAAAATAGAAAAAAACTCTAGTGTAAAAGAAAAACTACTTGAAGCAAAAATAATTTTAAATGCACAAAACTTTAAAGGTGAAGAGCAAATAAAAGCAGTAAAAGAGTTAAGTAATTTTATTTCTTCAAAATCTTTATCTACTTTAAAACAAATAGCAGACTCTTCTGATACTTCAGATGAGTTAAGAAAAGTTGCTTTAAAATCTATCTCATCTGTTGAAGCTACAAGATCATATTGGAGTGTAGTTGAAACTGCTTTCTTTGGACTTAGTATGGGATCAGTTTTACTTCTAGCCGCAATTGGACTTGCAATTACTTTTGGAGTTATGAAAGTAATTAATATGGCTCATGGTGAAATGATGATGATTGGAGCATATACAACATATACTTTACAACAAGTTATGCCAGCACTTATGGAATATTCAATTATTATTGCAATTCCAGCAGCCTTTATAGTAAGTGGAATTGTAGGAATTATAATTGAAAGATTAGTAATAAGACATTTATATGGAAGACCACTTGAAACACTTCTTGCTACTTTTGGGATAAGTCTAATTTTACAACAAGTTGTAAGAACAATTTATTCTCCTTTAAATCAAGAAGTTAAAACTCCATCTTGGATGAGTGGGGCTTGGGAAATAAATAGTGCTTTATCTTTAACATACAATAGATTATATATTATTATTTTTGCACTGATTGTATTTGCAAGCATTTTATTACTTTTAAATAAAACATCTTTGGGATTAAAAGTGAGAGCTGTAACTCAAAATAGACAAATGGCACAGGCAATGGGAATAAAAACATCATGGATAGATGCTATGACTTTTGGCTTAGGTTCAGGAATTGCAGGAATTGCTGGTGTTGCCTTATCTCAACTAACAAACGTTGGACCAAATTTAGGTCAAGCATATATTGTTGATTCATTTATGGTTGTTGTATTTGGTGGAGTTGGTAATTTATGGGGAACCCTTATTGGAGCAATTGCACTTGGTGAAATAAATAAATTTATAGAACCACTTGCAGGAGCTGTTCTTGCAAAAGTTATTATACTTGTATTTATCATTTTATTTATACAAAAAAGACCTAGAGGATTATTTCCTCAAAAAGGTCGAGATGCACAGGATTAGAAAATGGAAAATATAAAAGAAAACACAAAAAGAAAAGCAATAATATTACAAATATTAGAAAATGATAAAGGAGGTAAAATAGTTTTATCTATTTTAGCTTTTGTAGTGGCTTACGTTTCATTCGCAAATTTGTTTATTAGTCCTGATTCGGCATTTTATATTTCAACGTATACAGTGACACTTTTAGGAAAATATCTTGCTTTTGCACTTCTTGCACTTGCACTTGATTTGGTTTGGGGCTATATTGGAATCCTAAGCCTTGGGCATGGAGCATTCTTTGCCCTTGGTGGTTATGCTATGGGTATGTATTTGATGTGTCAAATAGGTGATCGTGGTGTTTATGGAAATGCTGAACTACCTGATTTTATGGTATTTATGAACTTAAAAGAATTACCTTGGTTTTGGTATGGTTTTGATAATCCTATTTTTACATTAATTATGATTATGTTTATACCTGCAGTTTTAGCATTTGTATTTGGATATTTAGCCTTTAGATCAAGAGTTACAGGTGTTTATTTATCAATTATTACTCAAGCTATGACATATGCACTTATGTTAGCATTTTTTAGAAATGACATGGGTTTTGGTGGAAACAATGGTTTAACAGATTTTAAAGATTTATTGAGTTTTGATTTACAAGCTGATAGTACAAGAATTGCTTTACTAATTATTTCATTTTTGGCATTGTTTATTGGATATTTAATCGCAAGATTTATTATGAATTCAAGACTAGGTCGTGTTTGTATTGCAATTAGAGATGGTGAAAGTAGAACAAGGTTTATAGGATATAGAGTTGAACAATATAAACTATTTATTTTTGTAGTAAGTGCAGCAATGGCTGGAGTTGCTGGAGCTTTATATGTTCCACAAGTAGGAATTATTAATCCTGGTGTTTTTTCACCTCTATTTTCAATTGAACTTGTTATTTGGGTTGCAATTGGAGGACGTGGGACTTTATACGGAGCAATTGTTGGAGCATTTATAGTAAATTATGCAAGTACATATTTTACTTCAGCTCTTCCTGAAGTTTGGTTATATGCCCTTGGTGGATTATTTGTTGTTGTAACTCTATTTTTACCAAAAGGTGTAGTTGGATTAATTTCTAAAATTAACTTAGGATTTAAAAGAGAAGAAAAGGAGGGCTCAAATGTTACTGCTTAAACACGAAAATGAACAAAATATAGGTGAATTAAAACGTGGTGATAGAATCCTTTATCTTGATGATGTAACTGTTAGTTTTGATGGATTTAAAGCTTTAAACTCTTTGTCTTTAACCATAGAATATGAAGAGTTAAGATGTATTATTGGTGCAAATGGAGCTGGAAAATCTACTATGATGGATGTAATTACAGGAAAAACTAGACCTGATAAGGGAGAAGTTATTTTTGGACAAGCAGTAAATCTTTTAGAAATGGATGAGCCTTCTATTGCTGAGGTTGGAATTGGAAGAAAATTCCAAAAACCAACAGTATTTCAAGGGCATTCGGTATTTGAAAATCTTGAACTTGCTATGAAAGATGATAAGCGATTCTTTAAAACTTTATTTGCAAAATTAAACGGTGAACAAAAAGATCAAATTGAAGAGACTATGAATTTAATTGGGCTAAAAGATTTTTATAAAACAGAAGCAGGAATTTTATCTCATGGTCAAAAACAGTGGTTAGAAATTGGAATGCTTTTAATGCAAGATCCAAAACTTTTACTTGTTGATGAACCCGTTGCAGGAATGACTCCAGGTGAAGTTGAAAAAACAGGTGAAATATTAACAGACCTTTCAAAAAGTCACTCAGTAGTTGTAGTTGAACATGATATGGAATTTATTAGAAGTATTGCAAAAAAAGTAACTGTTTTACATGAAGGTTCAGTTTTAGCAGAAGGTTCTATGAAAGATGTTCAAGAGAATGAAAAAGTACGTAAAGTGTATTTAGGAGAATAAAACCAATGATTGAAGTAAAAAAAATTAATCAATATTATGCTCAAAGTCATACACTTTGGGATTTAAGTTTAGAAATAAAAACAGCACGTTGTACTTGTCTTATGGGAAGAAATGGAGTTGGAAAAACAACTTTAACAAAAGCTATTATGGGATTAGTTCCAATTAAAGATGGAGAAATTATCTTTGAAGGAAAAGACATAAGTAAACTTGGAAGTGAAAGAAGAGCAGGCTTAGGAATAGGTTATGTTCCTCAAGGAAGAGAGATATTTTCTCAACTTTCTGTAAAAGAGAATTTAGAAATAGGACTACTTGGAAATAGAAATGGTTTAAAGCAAGTACCTGATAAAATATATGAACTGTTTCCAGTTTTAAAAGAGATGTTAAAAAGAAAAGGGGGAGATCTAAGTGGAGGGCAACAACAGCAACTTGCAATTGCAAGAGCTTTATGTCTAGAGCCAAAGATTTTGATACTTGATGAACCAAGTGAAGGAATCCAACCTAATATCGTACAACAAATTGGTGGAGTAATTGATTATCTAACTAAAGAGGAGAAAATTACTGTAATACTAGTTGAACAAAAACTACCATTTGCTAGAAAACATGGAGATGACTTTTTTCTAATTGAAAGAGGACAAGTTGTTGCAAAAGGTGAAATTGAAGAATTAAGTGACGAAATAGTAGAACAATATTTATCAGTATAAAATAATTAAATATATTAATTAAATTAAAAAGGGAATTACTTTATTTAGTAATTCCCTTTTTTTAATAAACTATAATAAAACTTTCTATCGTTTTAAACCAATACCATTTTTAATCCTACACAAGCTAAAAATACTGCAAAAGCAAGTTTTAATTGCTTTACATTTAATTTATAAGCAAGTTTTACCCCATAAGGTGCAAAGAACATTGTCATTGGCACAAGAACTGCAAATGCTAACCAGTTTACATATCCTGTAGACGCTAGAGGTAAATTTTCCACATTCCACCCCACAAGAATATAACCAATCGTTGCAGGAACACTAATAATCAAACCAAACAAAGAAGCTGTACTAACAGCTCTATGGATTGGAAAAGAGAATAAAGATAATAAAGGAACCATAAGTGTTCCTCCTCCAATACCTAAGAGGGAAGCAAACCCTCCAAGAAGTGTAGCAAAAATTGATTGCCCAAATCTTCCAGGAAGAGTTTCTGCAATTACGAGACTTTTGAAACTACTAATAATCATATTAATAGAAACAAGTAAAAGTAAAATTCCAAACATAAACTTTAAATTTGTTCCATCTATAAATTTAGATGAAAATGCACCTATGAAAACACCAAAAATCACAAAAGGAATCCATTTTTTAGATAATTCCCAATCTATTCCACCTTTTTTGTGGTGTGATTTTGCAGAAATTATAGATGTTACAACAATAGTTGATAATGATGTTCCAATTGATAATGGCATTGCAATTGAGATATCAATATTCATATAGATAAAAATATGATAGAGCATAGGAACAATTACTATTCCTCCTCCTACACCAAGTAGACCTGCTAACAAACCAGCTACAATGCCACTTGCTAACAAAATTGGTACTAATATTAATAATTCATTCATATATATTTATCCTTATTTAAAAACATGATACTTTCCCATCACTTCTTGGGTCAAATGCCCCTTTTATTGTTTTTGATTTATCATAAACTAAAGCTCCTGCATGGCCAACAGCTGAATCTAAGGCTGATAAAATCTCTACATCATGACCTTTGTTTTTTAACTCTTCAATTAACTCTTCCTCAAATCTAGACTCAAGTTTTAAACTTTGAGATGAATTACCCCAAGTCCTTCCTAAAAGCCATCTTGGATTATTGATTGCAGTTTGTAAATCTTCATCATAATAAGCGTATCTAGAAAAAAGTGCTGCTTGTGTTTGAGGTTGACCATCTCCACCCATTGTTCCATAAGCCATAACTCTTCCATCATCAAAAAGTGCAAGAGCAGGGTTTAATGTATGGAAAGGTTTTTTATGCGGTTCTAAAGCTTGAATATGCTTAGAATCAAGGGCAAAACTACATCCTCTATTTTGCCAAACAATACCTGTTTTAGGTAAAGTTAACCCACTTCCAAATTCATGATAAATACTTTGAATAGCACTTACTACTCTTCCTTTAGAATCGATTGCTCCAAACCAAGTAGTATCACCTGGTTTTGTATTTTCACCCCAAGGTAATGCTTTTTCTAAATTAAGTTCTTGACTTAATTTGTCTAAGTATTCTGGTTCTAACCAAGCTTGAAGTTCTTTTTCACTTGCTGCTGTATTCATTTTATCTCTATGTTTAAAAGCAATTTTTGTTGCTTCAACTAATAAGTGAACATGATTTGTAGAGTCTTTTTTTGGCAATTTTTCAAGCCATCTATCAAATAAACCTAAAATCATAAGTGAAGCAACCCCTTGCGTTGGAGCTGAGGCATTAAATAGTTTTGCATTACTTGTTTTTATCTCTAAAGGTTTTTGCCAAGAGGCATTATGCTCTTGTAAATCTTTTTTAGATAATAAAGAATCTCTTTGCTTTAAATCTTTTGAAATAGCTTCTGATAATTTTCCTCTATAAAAATCATCATACCCATTTTTCCCAAGAGTTTCTAAAGTTGACCCAAGTTTTTCTTGAATAAGTGTCTCACCTTTTTGTGGTACTTTTTCATTTGCATAGTAGATATTAGCAAAATATGGATCTTTTATTAACTCCTCTTTTTTCTCTTCTAATGTTTGAGATAAAGATTCAGTAACTATAATTCCATTTTTTGCTGAGGCTACTGCTTCTTCTAAAAGTTTTGAACTTGAAAGCTCTCCTTTCCAAGTCTTTTTACTTTTTTTATAAGCTAAATCCCAAGCAGATACTGCTCCTGCTACACTATTTGCTGCTAATCTTCCCCTAAAAGGTATAGTATTTAAACCCTTATATTGACTCATATTTACATCAAATCCTGAGTAACCAGAAGCTTCAATAAAACTAACACCATCTTCTGGGTCATAAATTAACCAAAAAGCATCTCCCCCAATTCCCGTCATATGCGGGTAGTGAACTGCTAAAGATGAGGCAACTGCAATTGAAGCTTCAATTGCATTACCTCCTTGTTTTAAAATCTGAAGTCCTGCATCTGAAGCACAATGGTGGGGTGAAACCACCATGCCATTTTTAGAAACTTGTGTTTTAGGTAAGTTATTCATATTACATCCATCCTATTGCTTTTGGTAGCCAAAGGGCTATTTCAGGGAATATCATTACTAATGCAATTACAACAATTTGAATTGCAATAAAAGGTAATACTCCTTTATATATATCCATAGTTTTTATCTCTTTTGGAGCAACCCCTTTTAAGAAAAAGAGCGACCAACCAAAGGGTGGAGTTAAAAAAGATGATTGAAGGTTTAAGGCTATTAAAATACCTAACCAAATCATATTTATATCAAGTGCATGGAATATTGGTAATACTAATGGTAATACAATATATGATATCTCAATCCATTCTAAGAAGAATCCTAAAATAAATAAAACTAACATCATAAATAAAATTGATCCCCACATTCCCCCTGGTATTGCTGCAAAAAGATCCTCAACTAAGTAATCTCCATCTAAACCTCTAAAACTAAGTCCGAAAACTTGTGAGGCTAGAAGAACAAACATAATCATACCAGTGACTTTCATAGTTTCATATAAAGTTTCTTTTAAAATTGCTAAATTTAGTCTTTTGCTTAAAAATACAATAATTAAAGCCCCAATAGCACCCATAGAAGCAGCTTCGGTAGGAGCTGCAAGACCACCAATAATTGAACCTAATACAGCAAAAATTAATAAAAAAGGCGGTGCAACTGATTTAAAAAACTCAATCCATAACTCTTTTTTTGAATAAGTGTCTATCTCTTCTTGATCAATAGGAGGAACATGATGAGGCGCAAATTTACTTAAAAGAATTATATAAATAATATAACAAACAGCTAAAAGTAAGCCCGGCATTAATGCAGCAGCAAATAAAGGACCAATGGCTTCTCCACTAATATCAGCTAATAAAATTAGAACCAAACTAGGAGGCAATATTTGTCCTAATGTTCCTGAAGCACAGATTGTTCCACATGATACACTATGACTATAATTTCTTTTTAATAAGGTGGGTAAGGCAATCATTGTAAGTGTTACAACAGTTGCTCCAACAATACCAGTTGATGCACCCATTAATATACCTACTACAATAATTGCAATAGCCATACCTCCAGGTTTTTTACCAGATAATAAACCTAAAACATCTAACATTTTTTCTGCAAGACGAGATTTTTCTAACAATATTCCCATAAATACAAATAAAGGAACAGCTAAAAGTGTGTAGTTAGTTAAAACACCAAAAATTCTTGAGGGAAGAAGATTGAATAGATTCATATCTACCCCAATAGCTCCAAATAATAAACCTGCCCCAGCGATTGCAAAAGCAACAGGAACTCCAATTAAAATAAGTCCAAAAAGGGATACAACCATCATAATTGCTAATATTTGTGGATCCATAATTTATTTTTCCTCTTTTATATGTGAAATAGCTTTAAATAAAACTGCTAAGCCCTGTATTAAAATCAATGTAAATCCTAAGGGAATAAGAGATTTTACTAAGTATCTATATGGTAAACCTCCAGGGTCAGGGGAAACTTCACCATTTGTATAAGATTGCATTACATATTGACTTGATAAATAGATAATAAAAATAGAAAAAGGAATAACAATTAATAAAGGAATTAAAATATCCATCCATATTTTTACTTTATCACTGTACTGGTGGTAAAAAAGATCAACTCTTACATGTTCACCTTGTTGAAAAGTAAATGCAGAGCCAAACATTGCAATTGCTGCTAATATATGCCATTGAAGTTCTTGTTCAGCAATTGAACTTATATGAAAGAAGTATCTAAAAAGTACATCTCCTGAAACCATAAGTACTAAAATAAAAATTAACCAAGAACTTCCTTGACCGACGCGTTCTATGAACGCATCTAGTCTATTTGAAAGTGTTAATAAGTTTTTCATGATGATAACTTAGTCATCACGACTTCTTCACTTTTATTTTGCCAATCATCATGCATTGCTTTAAAAGCAAAATAACTCTCATGAACTTTTTTTACTAAAGGATCTTTTTCCGTAAGCTTATCATATGTAGCAAATGTCACTTCCCTTAATTTTTCAATAACAGAATCTGGTAAGGTTTTAGCCTCAACACCTTGATTTTTTACTAAATCTTCTAATGCCTCAGAGTTATTGGCTTCAGACCATGAAAGCCCCATAAGATTACACTCAGCTGCAACAGTTTTTACTATTGCTTGTATATCTTTTGGTAAAGATTCCCAAGCATCTTTATTAATTAAACATTCACTTGTATTACTAGGTTCTCCCCATCCTGTAGTGTAGTAATATTTAGCCGCTTTTTGAAATCCCATTCTTCTATCTTGGAAAGGGCCAACAAATTCAGTTGCATCAATAACACCTCTTTCAAGTGCCGGGAAAATTTCACCACCAGGAAGAAGTTTAACACTTACCCCTAATTGCTCTAACACTTTACCAGCAAGTCCAGGAACTCTCATTCTAAGACCTTTTAAATCTTCAACACTTTTAATCTCTTTTTTGAACCAACCTGTCATTTGAACACCTGTATTTCCTGCTGCTAGTCCTATTACATTAAAAGGTTTATAAACTTCATCCCATAATTCTTGTCCTCCACCAAATTGAAGCCAAGCATTTGTTCCTTGAAAGTTCATACCAAAAGGCACGGCAGTAAAGTATTGTGCTGCAAAAGTTTTACCTGCCCAGAAAAATGAGTTACCCCAGTTCATTTCTATAGTACCTTTTGATACTGCATCAAAACCTTCCATAGCCGGAATAAGTTCACCTGCGGGATAGTGTTTAATTCTTAATCTCCCATTAGTTAACTCTTCTACTCTTTTACAAAAATAACTAGCACTTCCCGGACCAGAAGAATAAAATGGAGCACCTGCACCATAACAATTTGTCATTTTCCATCTAAAAGTTTTTTTTGAATCTGCACTTGCAACTACAGGAACTGCAACTGTTACAGCAATTCCCGCTAAACCAGCTTTTTTTATAAAATCTCTTCTATTTTTAGTCATAATTAATTCCTTCATTTTTTATAATCGAGATTCTTTATGAATCCACCTACTAACTAATCTTGTTTATAAGGGCTAATCTATTTAAAAATTAATTTAAAAAATTATTTTTCTTTTAAATAAATTAAAAACACTAAAGGGTCACTTATAATTTCTAAATAATTATCCTTTTGTATATCTCTACACAATAGTAAAATTTTGTAATCAAACTATCTTAAATCTAAAAATTCTAGAAAGCTTAATCCCTCAAGTATGTTTTCTGATGGTATTTTATAACTTAGAAGTGTTTTTGTAAAGATATTTTTTAGCAATATATATACATTAGTAATGAATATATTTTATACAAGCCCTGGTCAAAATTTATACTATAATAATAAGTGATTAAAAAATTATTTTTGCATAATTAAATATTTTTTTATAAAAAATATTTAATTTGTTATTCTATTTATGCTAATATACTTCTTAGTAATAATATAAATAAAAGTGACTATATTTAATTTTTTAGTATAGAAAATATAAAAAAAGATGAGTTAAAAATATAAATGAAAATAGAAATAAAACCAAAACCTCTTACAAGGGAAGCTTTTAAGAAATTTGGTGAAGTAATAGAAAAAGAAGGGCGAGACTCTATGATTATAAATAGAGAATCTGCCGAAAAGTTTTATGAAGTTTGTAATATGGATGCACATGAAAAAGGGGGAAGTTCAACTCTACATATTTATATAGGAAAAAGTAGAGAATTCCCTTTACATATTAATATGTTAGAGAAGCATCCTTTTTTTTCTCAAACATTTTTACCAAGAAGCAAAGAACCTTTTTATTGTGTAGCAGCATTAGGTGGTAGAGAGCCAGACTTATCAAGCATTGAAATATTTAAAACAAATGGAGACCAAGGTATTCATTTTAATAGAGGAACTTGGCATTTTCCTTTAATTTGTATAAAAGATAAAGAAGAATTTTTTGTTTTAGATAGAGCAGGTATTAATGAAGAAGAAAAAATAATAGTTGAATGTATTGAATATAATATGAATGATAAAGAAATATATTTAATAAAAGAATAAATAGATTTAGATAAAATAAAATTTGAAAAAGAGATAATGAGTATATCCATAGATTTTAAAGATGAAGTCTTTTCCTTAAATAAATTAAATCTTCCAAGTCGTTATTATTATTTTAATGATGAGGAAAATTATATAAAACTACTTAGTATTGGGGAAGGGATTTTCCCTAAAGATAGGCTAAAAACAAATATTAAGCTTGCAGATTCATCTTGTATTGTAACAACAGAATCTGCCACAAAAGTTTATCCATCAAAAAAAGATTTTGGAATAAACTATATAAATATAGATTTAAAAAACTCAAATTTCGAGTTTTTAAATGATGAACTTATTTTGTATAAAAATTCAAAACTTTTACAAATATTAAGAATAAGAGCAGATGAAAACTCAACTTTTTTTTATAGTGATATTTTAACAGAAGGTAGATCTTATGAGCATTTTGATTTTGATTCAATGCTTGTACGAAATAAATTTTATATAGAAAAAGATTTAGAGTATTTTGAAAATTTTGAAGTAAAAGGTGATGAACTAAAAGATTATATAAAAAGACATGAAAACAAAAACTATATTTATCTAAAAATATATTTAAAAACAAAAGAGAATGATAAGTTCCTAAAAACACTACATAACAAAGGTTTTAACTCTTTTTGTTATACAAAAACAAAAGAGATGATAATAGGATCTATCTCTTCAAATAGTATGATTGAAATAAAAAATCAGCAAAAAGCGTTTTGGAATCTTTATCGAATAGCACTTGAAAAAAAAGAGTTTAATTTGGGAAAACAATAAAATAGTCATTATTATGACTATTTTATTCTAAAATTTAGACTTTTAACTATCTAATAATAATTTATCATCATCTAATTCTTCACCATCTTGTTTGGCAAGTGCAAATAAATTGAGCAGATCTTTAACTTCGTATCCCGCTCTCTCTTCGCCTTTTAAATCAAAGATAATTTTACCTTCATGTAGCATGATTGTACGAGAACCATGATCTAAAGCTTGACGCATTGAGTGTGTTACCATCATAACTGTTAATGATTTTTCTTTAATAATTTGCGAAGAAATATCCATAATAAGAGCTGCTGTTTTAGGATCAAGTGCAGCTGTGTGTTCATCAAGTAATAAAATACTACTAGGCTGTAATGCTGACATTAACAAAGATACAGATTGTCTTTGTCCTCCTGATAAAAGTCCCATTTGGGAATTTAATCTATCTTCAAGACCAAGATTAAGCCTAGATAATTGCTCTTGGAATAGTTTTCTTAAGTCATTGTTTAAAGCAAAAGATAAAGAACCACGCTTTCCTCTACCATATGCAAGCGCCATATTCTCTTCTACAGTTAAATCACCACAAGTTCCAGCAAGAGGGTCTTGGAAAACTCTTGCAATATCTTTTGTTCTTCCTGTTGCAGGTAAAGATGTTACCTCTCTATCATCAAAAAATATTCTACCTTGAGTTGTTTCAATATCACCTGCAATTGTATTAAGTAAAGTTGATTTTCCTGCACCATTTGAACCAATTACCGTTACAAATTCGCCACTTGGAATAGTTAAATCAATTCCTCTTAAAGCTAATTTTTCAGTTGCTAAACCATGATTAAAAGTAACATGTAAGTTTTCACAAGAAATCATAAGTTTTCCTTTTTAGCTTTTTTAGCTTTCCATTCACTACGTAACTTTGGAAAAACTAATGCTAATGCAACTAGTACTGCTGTGATTAGATTTATATCAGAAGCTTGAAAGCCTAAGAAGTCAGCATTAAGTGCCATAGAAACAGCAATCCGGTACAGAATCGATCCAAGAATACAACTCATTACAATGACTAGCATATTACGAGTACCAAATAATGATTCACCTATAATAACAGCTGCAAGACCTACAACAATAGTTCCTATTCCCATTGTTGAGTCAGCAAAACCATTAGTTTGTGCAAATAAAGCTCCTGCAAGTCCTACTAAGCCATTTGATAAAGCTAGGCCTACATATACTTTTTCAGTAACTACAATACCATTTGCTTGAGCCATTCTCTTATTTGAACCAACTGCTCTCATTGCTAAGCCATATTGAGTATATAAAAACCAAGCTACTAATAATCCACCAATAATAGCACATACTGCAACAAATATAACCTTCATATACATTACAGGAATACCTAAATCTTCAAATGGAGTTAACATAGTAGGTTCCATAATTAAAGCAACATTTGGTTTACCCATTACACGCAGATTTATTGTATATAAAGCTGTCATAGTAAGAATACTAGCAAGTAAATGAAGAATATTAAAGCGTAGGTTTAACCAAGCTGTTACAATTCCAGCACTAGCAGCTGCTAGTGTTCCACATAGTGTTGATAAATAAGGATTAACACCTGTTACTATTAGGGTTGCTGTTACAGCAGCCCCTAATGTAAAACTTCCATCAACTGTTAAATCTGGAAAGTCTAAAATACGAAAGGTAAGATAAACTCCCATAGCTACTAAGCCATAAATAAAGCCTATTTCCAGTGTTCCTAAAAAAGCATAAAGTGACAATTTAATAGCTCTTGTTATTTAATAATTTTAGTAGCACGTTCAAGTACTGATTTTGGAACTTCAATTCCCATTCGTGAAGCCATTTTTGGATTAACAAATAAATTAGTACCTTTAGCCATCTTAACGTCTATATCACCTGGTTTTTCACCTTTTAAGATTCGAACAACAATATCTCCAGTTTGACGACCTAAATCAAAATAGTTATAACCAACAGCAGCGGCAGCACCACGTGCTACAGTATCAGTATCTCCGGCAAAAACTGGAACTTGTGCATCAATACCAACTTTTACAACAGATTCAACAGCAGAAATAATTGTATTATCAATTGGACAGTAAATAGCATCTACTTTTCCAACTAACTGCTTAGCTGCAATCATTACATCAGATGATTTAGGTGCTGCAGCTTCTACAATTTTTATTCCCATTTTATCTGCTACTGCTTTAGCTGCAGTAAGCATTGAAACAGAGTTTGCTTCCCCTGGATTATATGGAATACCTACTGCTTTAAGATTAGGTATAAATTCTTTGATTAAAGCAAGATGTTCTTTAAGATTTGCCATATCAGATAGACCTGTAACATTTCCACCAGGCTTTTCAAGACTAGGTACAAGTTTTGCCGCAAGTGGATCTGTTACAGCTGAAAAAACAACTGGAATTGACGAACTAGCAGTTACTGCAGCTTGTGCTGATGGTGTTGCAATAGCAACTATAATATCAGGTTTATCCCCAACCATTTTACGTGCAATTTGTGATGCAATATCAGGTTTTCCTTGTGCACTTTCATATGTGAATTTAAGTTTATCACCACTATAACCATTTTCATTTAATGTTTTCTTGATTCCATCTCTTACGGCATCTAGAGCTGGATGCTCAACAATTGCAGTTGTAGCAATATAAACAGGTTTTGCTTGAAGTGCAGCACCTAACATTAGTGTTGATACAAGCGCACTTTTAAAAATTGAACTTAATCTCATTTTGAATTCCTTAGAATAGATTTATTATTTATTTTGAGTTTGGAAATAATTGTATATCTTTATAACTAAATGGTCACTTAATTGCTAATTATATACTAAATATAATGTTTTTTTTTGAATACAATATGGTTAAAATATAAACAAGTGAAAAAAAATAATACAGACTAATTTGGATAGAATTATAAAATATAGTAAGAAAAAAATATTTTATTAGGAAATGTAATGTTATTAACAAATCGTGAGCAAGAGAAATTGATGATTTACACAGCTTCTAAACTTGCACTAGAAAGAAAGCAAAGAGGTTTAAAACTAAACTTTCCTGAAGCTACTGCGATTATAAGTTCTTTTATACTTGAAGGGGCAAGAGATGGAAAAAGTGTTGCTCAACTTATGGTGGATGCAACTAAAGTATTAAGTGCAGATGATGTTATGGAAGGTGTTGCTTCTATGATGCATATGGTTCAAACCGAAGCTACTTTTGATGATGGTACAAAACTTGTGACGGTTCATAATCCAATTCCTGTAATAAAAAGTGAAATTACTCCAGGAGAATATTTCATTGATGAAGGTGAAATTGAGTTAAATGTTGATTGTGAAGTTACTACTCTTGAAATTGAAAATGTTGGTGATAGACCTATTCAAGTAGGTTCTCATTATCATTTCTTTGAAGTAAATGCTTTTTTAGATTTTAATAGAGTTGAGGCTTATGGAAAAAGATTAAATATACCTGCTGGAACTTCTGTTAGATTTGAGCCAGGATCTAAAAAGGAAATTGAATTAGTTCCTTACAATGGACAAAGATATATTGCTGGATTTAATGCCTTAGTAAATGGTTACTTAGATGTAGATGGAACAAAAGAAAAAGCCATGGAGAATTTAGAAAATTTTTTAGGGAGTAGATCATGAAGATATCAAAAGCAAAATATGCTTCAATGTATGGACCAACTACAGGTGATAGATTTAGATTAGCAGATACTTCTTTAATTGCTAAAATAGAAAAAGATTTTACAATATATGGAGAAGAAGCAAAATTTGGTGGCGGAAAAACTATTAGAGATGGAATGAGTCAATCTCCACTAGCTGTTGATGTTGCAGATTTAATTATTACAAATGCTACTATTATTAATTATACAGGTATTTATAAAGCAGATATTGGTGTTAAAAATGGAAAAATTTCAGCAATAGGAAAAAGTGGAAATCCATATAATTGTGATGGTATTACAAAAGGTTTAGAAATTGGAGCAAATACTGAAATCTTATCAGCAGAAGGTAAAATAATAACAGCAGGTGGAATTGATGCTCATATTCACTTTATAAGTCCAGGACAAATAGATGAAGCATTATCTTCTGGAGTTACAACAATGATAGGTGGAGGAACTGGTCCAAATACAGGAACAAATGCTACAACTTGTACTCCAGGAGAGTTTAATATTCATAAAATGATGGAGGCTGTTGATGATTTACCTTTAAACTTTGGTTTTATGGGAAAAGGAAACTCTTCAAATTATGAAGCCTTAAAAGTTCAAGTTGAAGCTGGAGCTATGGGATTAAAACTTCATGAAGATTGGGGAACCACTCCTCATGCAACGGATACTTGTCTAAAAGTTGCAGATGATTTAGATGTTCAAGTTGCTATTCATACAGATACTTTAAATGAATCAGGTTTTGTAGATAATACAGTAAATGCTTTTGCTGGAAGAACTATTCATACTTTCCATTCTGAAGGAGCAGGGGGTGGTCATGCACCTGATATTATGAAAGTTGCAGGTTTAGAAAATATTTTACCCTCAAGTACAAATCCAACACTTCCATACACAAAAAATACTATAGAAGAGCATCTTGATATGCTTATGGTTTGTCATCACTTAAGTCCAAAAATTCCTGAAGATGTTAGTTTTGCAGAATCTAGAATTAGAGGAAAAACTATTGCAGCAGAAGATGTACTTCATGATATTGGTGCAATATCAATGACAAGTTCCGATTCACAAGCTATGGGAAGAGTAGGTGAGGTTGTAATTAGAACTTGGCAAGTAGCTGATTCTATGAAGAAACAAAGAGGTGCATTAGATGGTGATGATGAAAAATCAGATAATGAAAGAATTAAAAGATATATTACAAAATATACAATAAATCCAGCAATTGCTTGTGGAATTGATGAATATGTTGGAAGTGTAGAAGTTGGGAAAATGGCTGATTTAGTTCTATGGACACCTGCATTTTTTGGAGTTAAGCCTGAAATTATTTTAAAAGGTGGTTTTATCGCCCTTGCAATGATGGGAGATTCAAATGCTTCTATTCCAACTCCTGAACCAACTTTATATAGACCAATGTTTGGAAGCTTAGGAAAAGCTGCATCTAATATATCTGCACTTTTTGTTTCACAAGCTTCAATTGATAAAGGAATAGAAGAGCATTTAGATGTAAATAAAGTAATGATTCCTGTTAAAAACACAAGAGATATTACAAAAAAAGATATGAAATTAAATGACTTTATAGGGGATATTGAAGTTGATCCTGAAACATATGATGTAAAAGTAAATGGTGAAATAATCGAATCTGATTATCAAAGTGAATTGCCTATGGCTAAAAAATACTTTTTATTCTAGGATTTATTATGATAAAAAGGGTAATTGAAATAACAAGAGATATAGAGGCTAAGGATAGTGTAGAGCTTGATTGGTTTGATATGCAAAAACCAAACTTATGTGCTATTACAAAAGAGGGTGTGGAGTTTATTGTAAAAGCAAAATATACCCACCTTCATGAAAATGATATTTTAGAATGTGAAGATGGCTATAAAATCAAAATTTCAAAATCTGAAGATAATATATATACTTTAATATTTACAGACCATATTACTTTTGCAAGAATTGCCTATGAAATAGGTAATCGTCATCAGCCTGTTTGTATTGAAGATTATAAAATTACAATCTTAGAAGATATCTCAACAGCAGATATAATAAAAGCTTGTGAATCAATTGATAAAGTAGAAGTAAGAAAACATAGAGGTATTTTTAAACCTAATGGAAACGCACATCATAGTCACTAGCAAAATGAATCAAATAACAAAGCAAGCAAAAGCACTTAGTAGATTTATTCAAATACTTGATGGGGTTTTCCCCTCAGGAGCTTTTGTTCACTCTTTTGGACTAGAACCTCATATAGTTTTGGATATTGTAAATAATAAGAATAGTTTAAAACAGTTTTTAGAAAATATCATTATTGACCAATACCAAAAATTAGAGTTTGTTGTGGTAAAAAAAGTGTATAAACTTTTAGAAGAAAACAGATTAAATTTTATAATAAAAGAGGATAAAAAATTTTCCTCAATGCTTAGTTTTGAATATGCAAAAGCTTCAAAAGATTTAGGAGAAAACTATTTAAAACATATAAATTTTGATATAAAAAAAGAGCTTGTAAAAAACTATTTTGAAAAAGTAAAATCTAAAAAAAGTGTTGGAAATGAACTTTTTATTTTATGCTCTTATGCTTATGAATTAGATTTAGATGTGGATACATTTTTAATACTTTGGACAAAAAAATCTTTAATAAATATAGCAAGTGCATCTTTAAAAATATCAAGAATTAAACCTTCAGAAATACAACAAATATTATTTTCTTTTGATGAAATAATAGAAGAAGCTATAAAAGACTCTTCTAAAAATATTAGTAATTTTAATCCATTATTTGAAGAAGTAATTTTTAGCCATTTAAATTTAGAACCAAAAATGTTCGTAACATAAAATATACAAGAATAAAATATAAAAAACAAAAACATAGGGAAATAAGAATGTCGATAAAGATTGGAATAGCAGGACCTGTAGGAAGTGGAAAAACTTCTATTATAGAAAAACTAACAAATATGCTAAAAGATGAATATACTTTAGGAATAGTTACAAATGATATTTATACTACAGAAGATGCTAATTATTTAAAAAACAAACTAGATTTAAATAGTGAACAAATAATTGGAGTTGAAACAGGTGGTTGTCCCCATACAGCTATAAGAGATGATATCTCTATGAATCAAAAAGCAGTTGAAGAGCTTGAAGAAAAATTTGATCCTCAAATCATTTTTGTTGAAAGTGGAGGAGATAATTTAAGTGCTACTTTTTCATATGAATTAGTAGATTATTATTTATATGTAATTGATGTTGCCCAAGGTGGTGATATTCCTAGAAAAAAAGGTGCAGGCTTACTTTTTTCTGATTTATTAGTTATAAATAAAACTGACCTTTGCCCTTATGTAAATGTAGATTTAGAACAAATGAAAGATGATGTAAAGAACAATAGAAAAAATAAACCAAGTCTATTTTTAACAAATAAAGATGAAAAGAGTTTTGAAAAGTTAAAAGAGTGGATTTTAGCCTTAATATAAATATTCTTATCTACTTTTATAGTAATTATCTTTTATATGAAAATTAGTTATACTTATTATTGGTTAATATAATTTATTTTATTAACCAATAATACTTATAAATGGTGGGTTTCTTGATAAATAAATTATTAATAATATTATTAACTTTTTTCATAACACAAAATTTATTCGCTTATAAAAATCAAAATTTAGATAAAACAATAAGAGTTGAACTAACACAAAAAGAAAAAGATTGGATTAAATCTCATCCTTCAATAGTATTAGGTTCAGATAAAGAATGGGCTCCTTATATTACAGTAAATAAAGATGGGGAAATAAGTGGTTACGATAAGGACATATTAGATTTAGTTAATCAGTATACGGGAACAAATTTTAAATTATATGCAGGAAAATGGAAAGATGTTTTAGTAAAAGCTAAAAATCTAGAGATTGATGGTTTAAGTACAAGTGTAGTACATAAAGAACGAGAAAAATATTTTAACTTTACAAAACCTTATATTTCTGTTGAGAGATTACTTGTAGTTGCAAATAATAATCCTAAAAATATAAATTCAATAAATGACTTGTCATCAAAAAAACTTGCTTATCTTGAACATAATTTATTTGAAGAGAAGTTGGCTTTGAGATTCAAAGATTCTACTTTAGTTCCCTTGAAATCATTAAAAGATATTATAAATAAACTTATTTTAGGAGAAGTTGATGCTGTAATTGGAAGTCATGCACTTTTATTATTAGCAAATAATAGTAATTTACCATATTTAAAAATTGTAGATTTTATCCCAAATAGTACGATGAATCTTGTTTTTTCTATTAGAAAGGATTACCCTGAAGCAATTTCTATTTTAAATAAAGGATTAAATGCAATTAACAAAAGAGATAAAATTTCTTTAGAAAATCACTGGTTTTCTGGAAAAGTATATGAAAAAGATTTAGTTAGAAAAGAAAACTTTAATCTTAATTTTACAAAAGAAGAAAAATTATATTTAGAATTACATCCTGTATTAAAAGTTCAAAATTTAAAAACCTTTCCTCCTTTTAACTTCTATGAAAATGATGAAGTTAAGGGTTATAGTGTGGATTATATGAAGCTTATGGCTAAATATATGAATGTTAAGATGGATTTCATCTCAGGAAAAACTTGGAAAGAGTATTTATCTATGCTAAAAAATGGAAGTATAGATATTATTCCCCATGTAGCTATTACTGAAGATAGAAAAAACTTTATAAGTTATACAAACTTTAATCATATTGAATATACTACAGGAATGGCAATAAATAAAAATAAAGATTTTAAGTCTATGGAAGACTTAAAAGATAAAATTATTGCAGTTTCTAGTAAAACTTTTTTACATACACATTTAAGAAAAGAGTTTCCAAATCAGAAGCTAATTACGCCTGCTTCAACTAGTAAAGCTCTAGAAGCTGTCTCTTTGGGAAATGCAGATGCAGTTATTGGAAGCTTACCTACTTTAGATTATCTTATTCAAAAAAATTGGTTTACTAATATTAAAATAGTTCATCTATCAGGGCTAAAAAGACCTTTGAAAACAGCTCTCCCTATGGGTGTATCAAAAGATAATATTATATTAAAAACAATACTTGAAAAAGTTAATAGTGCTTTGCCTCAAAATGAGATTATAAAATTAAAAGAAAAATGGATGAAAGTTAGTGAACTTAAGAATTCTGCTGATATTTTAAATGATGAAGAAAAAAATTTTTTAAATAAAAAAAAGACCATAAAGATTTGTGTTTTACCTGATTGGTTGCCTTTTGAACAAATTGATGAAAATGGTAAACATAAAGGTATTGGTGCTGATATTATGGAAATAATATCAGAAAAAATTAATACAGAAATAGAATTAGTTCCCACAAAAGAATGGTCAAGTTCTTTAGAAAATATTAGAAATAGAAAATGTGATATTCTTCCTGTTGCTATGGATGTTCCTTCAAGAAGAGATTCAATGAATTTTACTAAGCCATTTGTATCGGAGCCATTTGTAATTGCAACAAAAGTAGATGAGCTTTTTATTAAAGATGCATCAAGTATTGGGAAAAGAAAAATAGGTATAGTAAAAAGCTATGCCTTTGCAGAAGTATTAAAAAAAAATAATCCTGAAATAGAGATTGTTGATGTTAAAAATGCAAAAGATGGACTAGAAAAAGTACAAGCTGGGAAAATATTTGGATATGTAGATATTATGGCTGCTGTTGGATATAATATACAAAAACACTCTTTTGTTGATTTGAAAATCGCAGGAAAACTAGAACATAATATAACTTTAAGTATTGCTTCAAGAAATGATGAGCCTTTATTAAATTCAATTATGCAAAAAAGTTTAAATACTATTAGTAAAGAGAGCTTTAGAAAAATTGTTGGAAAATGGATAGAAATTAAAGTACAACAAGATTTTGACTATAGAAAACTTCTTTATACAATAGCAGTTTTTGTAGTAATAATTCTTTTAATTTTATATAAAAATAGATCTATTAATCTAATAAATAAAAAATTAAAAAAAGCATATAAAGAACTTAATGAGCAACAAAAAATGATTAATAAATATGTTTTGATTATTAATACAGATTTAAATGGTGTTATAGTTGATGTTAATGAAGCATACTGTAATGCAATAGGCTTTAAAAAAGAAGAGCTATTAGATAAAACACATAAAATCATACGTCACCCTGATACCTCACATGAGTTGATAAAGGATATGTGGGATACTATTATTTTAGATAAACCATGGGTTGGAGAGCTTAAAAATCTTACAAAGAATAAGGAAACAAAAATATTCAATTTATTTATTGAACCTATGTTTCAAGATGGTAAAAAAATTGGTTATCACTCAATCTCTGAAGATATTACTTCTAAAAAAATAGCACAATCATTAAGTCAGTCTCAGCAAAGTTTATTATCTCTTTTTGATAAAGGAGACTCTGTACTTTTTAAATGGAAAAATAATAATAGTATGGAAGTAGAATATGTCTCAAAAAGTATTTATGAATTAACAGGTTACACACAAGAAGATTTTATTTCTAGAAAGGTTATCTTTTCTGATTGTATCCATAAAGAAGATGTAGAGGTAGTATTACATAATATTAAAAAAACTTTAGAACGGCAGCATAATTATTTTAAACATAAACCTTATAGAATATTTACTAAAGATGGTCTTGAAAAATGGGTATTGGATTATACTGTAACACAAAAAGATGCAAATGGTATAAACCATTTCCTTGGCTATATTAGTGATATTACTCATCATATTATTGATCAAGAAAATATTGCACAGCAGTCTAAAATGGCATCTTTAGGAGAAATGATTGGAAATATTGCTCATCAATGGCGTCAACCTTTGTCTTTGATTTCATCTGTTGCAACAGGTAGTAGTTTACAAAAAGATATGGGTGTTTTAAGTGATGTAGCTTTTAAAGATAATATGAATTTAATAAATGAGAATGTTCAATATCTATCTAAAACTATTGATGATTTTAGGAATTTTATTAAAGGAGATAGAAAATTAGCTAAATTTAATTTATCTGAAAATATTAATAGTTTCTTGAATTTAGTTCATGCTTCTATAGTTAATTATAATATTCAAGTAATTGAAGAGTGTGATAAAAATATTGAAATAGAAAGTTATGCAAATGATATGATTCAATCATTAATTAATATTTTCAATAATTCAAAAGATGCATTAATTGAATTACCTGAAGAAGAAAGATATTTTTTCATAAATACTAAAATACTAGATGAAAAAGTAGTTATAGTATTAAAAGATAATGCAGGTGGAATAGATGTTAATATAATCAATAAAGTTTTTGAACCATATACAACAACTAAACATCAAAGTCAAGGAACAGGGTTAGGTTTAAATATTACTTATAACTTTATTGTTTCTGGAATGGGCGGAAATATAAGTGTTAAAAATAGTAGTTTTTCATATAATTCAAAAAATTATATAGGAGCAGAATTCACTATTATATTAGCAAAATCTTAAATAATTAATTTAGTGAAATCTCTATTCTAAATTTTGCACCTGTATATTCGCTTCCCTCATAAGTATAAGTTTCATTTTCTACTTTTAAAATTCCATTTAAATGGGAGCTAATAATTTTTTCACTCATATATAATCCAATTCCAGTTCCTTGGGATTGGTGCTTAGTTGTGAAATATGGCTCAAATACTTTATCAATTACATCTAAAGGAATACCTTTTCCATTGTCTTTTATTTCAATAATAAAAGTATTGTTTTTTATTTTGGCATTTATAAATAATAATCTTCTTTTATTTTCTATTTTAATTAAAACATCTCTTGAATTATTTAGAATATTTACAAGTACTTGCACTAACTCATTTTCTAAACTTACAACAGAAATATCCTCAATATCTTTAATTATGTCAATATTCATTGATGAAAATTGTGCCTTTACTAGATTTAAGCTTTTATCAATTAATGATGAAATTAAGAACTCTTTTTCTGTATTATTTTTAGGATTAAAGAAACCTCTGAAATCTTCAATAGTTTGAGATAAAAATTGCGCAGAGTTATTAATTGAATCCATTGTATGAATTAACTCATCTTCATTTAAAATATCTAGCGATTTTTGTACTTTTATACCAGTTGCTGCTGTTGAAATTACTGATAAAGGTTGACGCCATTGATGTGCTATATTTGCAAGCATCTCACCCATTGAAGCCATTTTACTTTGTTGATAAAATAATTTCTCTTTTTCTTGTTTTTTTAGGGCAATAATTTTCCTATGTGAAATATCTTGTTTAATTGCAATAAAATTTATAATCTCATTATTTTCATCAAGAACAGGAGTAATTATTAGCTCTTCATCATATAAAGTACCATCTTTCTTTTTATTTATAAGTTCACCTTTCCAAGGTTTTTTATTTAAAATTGTTTCCCACATTTGAGAATAAAACTCTTTTGTTTGTTTTTTTGAAGAGATAAATTCTTTAGGATTTTTACCTGAAATTTCATTTATTTTAAATCCTGTTAATTTTTCAAAAGCAGGATTAGCCCATTGTACATTAGCATCTTTATCTGTTATAACTATACAGTTTATACTAGATTCAAGAGCTTTTCTTAAAAGAGCACTCTCCTTTTTTATCTTTTTTTGAATAGTAATATCAGAAAAAGATGTAACAATTTCAGATAAACCATGCTCTTTTTTAATTAGTTTACTTCTAAGAGAAACAGAGATTTCTCTGCCATCAGAGGTTAAAAAATATTCTTTTTCTGTATTAAAAATATCTTCATTAATTGCTCCTAAAAATATTGGACAATCTTCTTGTTTTAAATTATTGTTAAAAGAATGAGAATGAAAAAGAGAGTGTGCATTTTTACCTATAATTTCATTTGCTTCATATCCTAAAATCTTACAAGCAGAAGGATTTATATAAGTTATTTCTGCTTTTAAATTCATTACATATAATCCTTCTCCTAGATTATCTGTAATTGATTTAAACCACTCTTTTTGTTTATCTAGTGTTTTAGATTTCTTTTCAATTATATAAACCAAGAACATAAGCAGTAGCATTCCAAAAATTATAAATAAATATGTATATATATCCATTTTTACAAGTATTGGTATATTTTCACTTTTTTTATATTCGATTAAATAACCTTCTATTTTTTTTGTTACTCCAATCATAGGTATTAATATAACATCATAAGATATATTATCAATTTCTACAAAAGTCATATATTTATTTCCTTTTGCCATTGCCATTTTTAATTCTTTGTTCGTGCTTATTTTTTTATTTATTTTAATTGCAATAGGAGATAGTTTTTTAGGTGAATCAGCTAAAGAAGAGTTTCTATCTTCAAGTAAGTAATTTGAATTAATAATAGATGTTTCATATAAAGATTTTTGACTATCAAATAATTTTGGATAAACAATATTTTTATTTAAAAGAAATAAAAACTCCCCTCTATTATCTAATTTAAAAATTGATTCTAACATTGTTTTTGTTGATACACTAAGTTCAACACTTCCTAGATGTTCATTCTTAAAATTTAAGGGGAAAACATTTCTAAATCCTGAAATAACTCTACCTGTTTCAAAATTTGATACAATTTTATTCTCTTTATTTGCAATATTAACAGTTTCTCTTAAATTTGAAAGATTGTCCCCATATTTATTTGGTTTATAAAATCTAATATAACTTTCACTATTTTTTAAATGAAAATGTACTTGTCTTATTCCATCTTTTTTTAGTCTTTGATATAAAGGTTCAAGTTCTTTATATAATAAACCTTTATATAATCTACGAACTTCACCTTCCGAGTTAACACCTCTTTCAAAAAGAGACAATATTAAATCATTTTTTATACTTTCATTAAATACGTATTTAGTAAGTAAGCGATATTTTTCAATACTTGAATTATATGAAATAGTAAGATTAGATATTTTTTCACTATAGTAATCTTCTTTTTTACTCTTGTTTATATAATTTATAAAAACAAGAGATAATGATGCTAGTAAGAGAATTAAAATATATAATATTAAATAATAATTAGTTATTTTATTTTTCATTAAAAATTACTTTCTAGAATGATTTTACTAGAGTTTATAATTTTGCGAAGATTATTATAATTATGAATATTTGTTTCTTCTGTTCCATATTTTAAACTCTTATGCCATAAAGACAATTCATTTTTTTTAATATTTATCATGCTCTCTTTTATTTTACTAATCATATCTTTTTCTAAAGTTTTTGCATTGGCAACTAATATAAAACTAGGAATAGATTTAGAGCGTTTAAGTTCTTTTAATCCTAAATGGTAATACTCTTTTGCAATATTAGTTTTTAATGCACCATATTTAAATTTACCTAAAATAATATCAATTGCAATTTTGTCATCTCTTTTTTGATACTTGTATTTATTATTTTCAATATTAATATTTGATTTATTTAAAATATCATTTACAAATAAATATCCACAGGTTGAATCTTCTTGACTTAGAGCTATTTTAACATTGTTCATGTCTTCCTTCGGGAAGTTATTTGTGATAAAACTTACAAAAGAACAAGTATAAAAAATATCTGCATTTTTATTTTTAAAATTAACTAAGGGAACTAGGTTTTTATATTTTGATTCTAAAGATAAAAAAGCAAGAGGCTCTAGGTATGCTATATCAATTTTTCCTTCAATAAATTTTTTTAATATTTCATCATAACTTCTATTGTAATCAATTTTAATTTCACGTTTTAATTTTTTTTCTAAATACTTAATCATCGGGGAAAATTGATTATGAATAGATTTTATATTTTTTGAAGCTAAGGGTGCAAATATTATAGTTTTATTATCACTTAATAAATTTGAGCAAAGTAATATTGATAAAAAAATAAACTTATACATTATTTACTCCTGCATAGTACTTAAATAAAATTATTTTATCTTATAATTTTATTTATTTAATATTATAATATAATAATATTAAATTATAGTTTCATTATTTAGGGAGTTTTATTGTTCAAATAATACACAAGATTAAGAAAAATTTATATGTATCTAACAGCTATAATTTTATAATCTCTAAATCAAAAAAATAGGAAAAAAATGAAAAATTTTATTTATTCAATGTTATTATTAGTTTTATTACCTCTTTATGTAAATGCTCATTTCTTGGTTTTAATTCCAAATAATGATATTATTCAAGATAAAAAGGACTCAAAAATTAACTTAGAGTCAATGTTTATTCATCCTTTTGAACAAACAGGAATGAATATGGAAAAACCTCTTGGAATTTTTTTAGAGAAGAAAGAGAATAGTTTAGTTTTAGAAAAAACAAAAAAGTTTGGACATAAGGCTTGGGAGACTTCTTATCTTATAAAAAGACCTGGCGTTTATAAATTCTTTGTAGAACCAGAAGCATATTTTGAACCTAGTGAAGAAAAATTTATTTCACATGTTCCAAAAACTATTATTTCTGCATTTGGAAGAGAAGATGGTTGGGATGAAGCTCTTGGATTAAAATATGAGATTATTCCTCTTACTAAACCTTTTGGTTTATATTCAGGAAATATTTTTCAAGGAAAAGTTTTACATAATGGAAAAGCAGCTTCTAATGTTGAAGTTGAAGTTGAACTCTATAATACTTTTGCTTTAAAAGCTGCAAGTCATAACCATATAACACAAGTTGTAAAAACAGATGATAATGGAGTTTTCTCTTTTGTTATGAATCACAAAGGTTGGTGGGGATTTGCAGCTCTTATTGAAGAAGGTACAAAAGAGTATAATGGAAAAAAATATCCAATAGAAAATGGTGCATTACTTTGGATAAAAGCTTATTAATTAAAAGTATAGGATGATTTAATGCATATTTCAGATGGAATTTTATCAAGTGAAGTAATAATAACAACATCAGCAATATCTCTAGGATTTGTATTTTACTCATTAAAAAATTTAAAAAATACAAATATTGCAATAGTTTCAGCAATGAGTGCAATGTTTTTTATTGCTTCCTTTATTCATATTCCTTTAGGTCCTACGCAAATACATTTACTTCTTATTGGTATTATAGGAATAATTTTAGGTCCTAGTGTTTTTATAAGTATTTTAATAGCATTATTGCTTCAATCTTTATTATTAGGATATGGAGGATTAACATCATTAGGTGCAAATCTATTTATTATGGCGATTCCTTCTTATTTAGTATATTTATTAGTCAAAAATAAAGTTTTAGATTTTATGCCTATAAAAATTAAATATTTTTCTATAGGATTTTTAACTGTATTTCTAGCTACTATTTTTCTAGCTTTGATTTTATCCTTATCAAAAGAAGAATATCTTTATGCTTCCTATACTATTGTCTTAGCAAATATCCCTGCTATGGTAATAGAAGGTCTTATAACACTCTTTTTAATTAATTATTTAAAGAGAGCCTTGCCTGAACTTTTTGAAGAAGTTAACTTATGAAAATAATTTTTATTGTTTTTATACTTTTTTCTACTTTATTTGCCCATAAATTAAATGTTTTTTTATTTGAGGAAAATAAAAACTTAATTGTAAGTTCATATTTTGCCTCAGGTGCTTATTGTAAAAATTGTAAAGTAGAGTTTTATAATTTAGAGAAAAAGCTAATTAAAGAGGGAAAAACGGATGAAAAAGGCGAGTATTTAATAGAAATACCAAAAGAAACTTTAGAAATAAAAGTTGAGGCGATTGGTGGTCATGCAGCTTTTGCAAGATTTGATGTTAATAATAAAAATATTAAAAAAGAAAAGATAGAAATAAAAAGTACAAAAGATAGTTTACTTCAATCTTTTATTGCAATTTTATTAATTGCAGGAATTTTTTTATTTTTAAAAAGAATCAAAAAAACAAAAGAATCAAAAAATGTCTAAGTTTAACTCCTCAGTTTTATTAGTAGCAGCTTTTTTATACTCTATTTTTATTAGTTTTAATAAATTTGAATATTTGTATTTACTTCCTATTATTTTTGTGATGTTTTGTGAATATAAAAATATTTTTCTTATATTAAAAAAATTGCTTTTTTTAAATCTTTTTATAGTTATGATATTTATAGTTCTTTTAATTCAAGCTTCTTTAGAAGAAGCGCTAAATATTTATATTAGAACTAATATGATTATTCTTTTTAATCTTCTATTATTTTCTAATTCAAATGGTTATGATGTTGTTAGAGCTTTAAATGAATTAAGGTTTCCTAAAAAAATTGTTTCATCAGTCTATTTTACCCTTAAAATGATTCAGACGTTAAATGATGAATTTAAAACAATTAAGCAAACTTTACGCGTTAGAGGATTTCATGCAAATACAAGTATGTTTGCATATGAAACTTATGGAAACTTATTTGGCCATATCTTTGTAAAATCTATAAAAAAAGCAAATGCTATGCAAGACTCTTTTAAACTAAGAGGTTTTCATGGAAAAATATATTTAATTAATAATTCAAAACTTTCATATTATGATTTAGTTTTAGTATTTTTAGTTTGTATGCTTTTTGTAAAATATGCTATTTCTTAAAAAGGTAATAATTTGAGTTGTTCAATAAATTTAATAGAATTAAGTCTAAAAAACTCTTCTAAAGAGGTTTTTAGAAATGTTACATTAAATGTTTCACATGAAGAAAAAGTTGCTATTATTGGTGCTAATGGTAGTGGAAAAAGTTCTTTATTAAAAATAGTAGCAGGACTTATTAAACAAAAAGATGGAGGAGTTTTTCTCTTTCATAATGAGATGAAATCTCTAAAAGATTTTAAAGATTTTAGAAGTGATATTGGGTATCTTCCTCAAGATGTAAGTGATCATTTTTTGTGTCCTACTGTTATTGAAGATGTAATGTTTGCACAACGAGCTAAAAAAACAGATAAAGAAGAAGCTTATAAAAAAGCAGTAAATATCTTAGATGAACTAGGAATATTACACTTAGAAAATAGGAATATTTATGATTTAAGTGGAGGAGAACAAAAAATTGTTGCTCTTGCTGGAATATTAATAACCCAACCTAAAATTTTATTATTAGATGAACCTACAAATGCACTTGATGAAGATGCAGAAAATAGAATTATTAATATTTTAAATAAAATAAAAAAATCAATGATTATAGTCTCACACCATAAAACTTTTATAGAAAGTTTAACACCTAGTATTTATAAATTAAGTAAAAATGGTTTAGATAAAATAATTTGAGTTTAACTTCTACATAAATATATTTTATTATAATCTAATCTTCGAAAGGATTGATTATGATAAAATACGTTCTTGCTACAAAAGATAATATTAATGGAATATTAGAATTACAAGCTAAAAACTTAGTAACAAATTTAAAAGATGATGAAAAAGGTGATGGTTTTGTAACTACTCCTTTTACAATTGAACAAATAGAAAACTTAATAGAACTTAATGGAGTTTTTATTGCCTTAGATGGGAATAAATTAATATCTTATGTAATGTGCGCTTCTTGGCATTATTGGGTTGCTTGGCCTATGTTTGAATATATGGCAAGCTTTTTAGAAACTTTAGAATACAAGGGGCAAAAACTAAGTATGGAAAACTCATATCAATATGGTCCTATATGTGTTGCAAAAGAGTATAGAGGAAATAAAATTTTTGAAAATATTTTTGAATTTGCAAGAGAAAATATGAATAAAAAATATCCTATCTTAGTAACTTTTATTAATAAAATTAATACAAGATCATATGAAGCACATGTAAGAAAACTAAGTCTAGAAGTTATCACAGAGTTTGAATTTAACAATAACAATTTTTATGAGTTAGTTTATGATACTTCAGTAAAAGTTGATAAAAATAAGTTATAAAAATTAAAAGAGGCAAAATATGAAAAAAATAGGAATGCTTGGTGGAATGTCTTGGGAGTCAAGTGCAACATATTATAAGCTTTTAAATGAAGAGATTAAAAAAAGACTTGGCGGATTGCATAGTGCTAAGATTATTCTTTCTAGTGTTGATTTTGAAGAGATAGAAAAGTTTCAGCATAGCTCTCTTTGGGATGAAACTGCAAAGATTTTATCAAATGAAGCGAAAGCTATAGAAAATGCAAAAGCAGATTTTCTTATAATTTGTACAAATACCATGCATAAAGTAGTTCCACAAATTGAAGAAAACATTAAAATTCCAATCTTACATATTGCAGACTCTACAGGAAAAGCCTTAAAAAAAGATGGAATAAAAAAAGTAGCACTTTTAGGTACAAAGTTTACTATGAGAGAAGATTTCTATAAAAATAGGATAGAAGAAAAATTTGGAATAAAAGTAGTGATTCCAAATGAAGAAGAGCAAGATATTATTCATGAAGTAATTTATAAAGAACTTTGCTTAGGAAAATGTATTAAGATATCAAGAAATAAATATATTAAGATAATAAAACGTCTAGAAGAAGAGCATGAGTGTGAAGCTGTGATTTTAGGATGCACTGAAATTTCAATGATAATAAAGCAAGGTTATGTAGATATTCCTATTTATGACACAACAACTTTACATGTTTTTGATGCTGTTGATTTTGCCTTAAGTTAAAAATTTAAAATAATAAAAAAGATCTAAAATGAAAAAAAATATTGAAATTGTAATGCTTGGGGATTCTCTTACTAAAGCAGGTGACTGGAAAAAACTTTTAGAAAATGAACATCTTATAAATCTTGGAATAGATGGTGATACTACTTTAGGTATTTTAAATAGAATTGATATTCTTACTCAATTAGAACCAAAAAAAGTCTTTTTAATGGCAGGCATAAATGATTTATGCATATCTATTCCTATTGAAGAGATTTTTAATAATTATAAAAAAATATTAGAAGTTTTAAATAAAAAACAAATTCCAGTAATCGTACAACTAACACTTCTTACTCAAATGCCAGCAGTAAATAAAAAAGTTAAAATATTTAATAAACTATTAGAAGAGTATTGTCATAAATATAGTATTGAATTTGTAGATTTAAATCACTTTTTTTCAAATGATGAAGGTTTATTAAGAGAAGAGTTAACAATAGATGGTCTGCATCTTGGACAAAAAGCATATAAAGTTTGGGCTTATAAATTAAAGAGCTTTTTGTAAAAATTCATAAATAGATTAAATTTGGATATACTTCCAAAATTATATAAATTGGAGAATCATGGATTTTAATAAATTAGACACAGATACAAAAAAAAGTTTACATCAAGAGATGATGCAATATGCAGATATTATGGGTGGTAAAAACTTCTTTCTAAAAATGATTGAAGATATTAGAGCAGAAAAGCCAAATCCTTTATTAAATAAAACAGGAACTTTTCATACTCCCAATGCAAAAGTAAGTTTAAATAAATCAATGTTTAAAGATACTTTTTCAACACTTTTTGAAGCAATAAGAAAAGAAGAAAAAAGTGGAGATATGTTAAATGGTCTTGCACCAAAAGATTACAAACTAACTATGAATATGATGAGAACTTTAAAATCTGTAACTATTACTGTTGATCCAAAAAATGACTCTACAGATAGTTTCACTTTTAATATTTTAGATACAAGTGAAGAGAAAAAAACAAAAGTTACTTTTGTTTTTAAAGCAATATTCTTTTATCATCTTGATGAAGCAAAAAAAGCCTTAGCTTTTAATGAATAGACTATTTTAATTGCCTAATAAGTTTTGCAACTTCTAATAGAACTATTTATTCTATAAAAGTGCAAAACTTAAAAAAAATAATTCTTTATTTAAGTGGTAAAGTTATTTTGAATTCAAGTCCACTATACTTGATATTTTTATATTTAAAAGTTACGTTTGTAGCTTTAATTGTTCCATTCATTCCTTTTACTACTAAATCATGCGTCATACTTAGTCCTAATCCTGTACCTTTACTTTGATGTTTTGTTGTAAAGTAAGGTTCAAAAATATTAGGTAAAATATCTTCAGAAATGCCTTTCCCATTATCTTTTATTTTAATAATTACTTGATTATTTTCTATAATTGATGATATAAAAATATACTTGTCTTTTATCTTTCTCTCTTTTAAAACATCTTTAGAGTTATAAAAAATATTGAAAATACATTGTAATAATTCATTCGGATAATTATCAATTGTAATATCTTTTTCAATAGTTACTATTAGATTAAGATTATTTGCTTTAATAGAACCTTCTACTAATCTTAGAAAGCTATCAACACTTTCTCTTAGTTTGAAATTCATTTTTATCTTATCGCCTTTTATAAAGTCTCTAAAATCATTAATAGTTTTTGAAAGATATTGTGCATTTGCATTAATCATAGTACAAGTCTTTTCAAAATCTTCATCATTTAAAGAATCATATTCTTTTTGGATTTGCATGCCAGTTGCGCCAGTAGAAATAGCAGATAATGGTTGTCTCCATTGATGAGCTATATTGCCAATCATTTCGCCCATAGCAGCCATTTTTTCAGATCTCATAAGTTTTACTATCATTGTCATGTTTTCTAATGTTTTTTCTTTTAAGGAATAGTATGCGGTCAAAATTATAGGTATAGTTAGTAATAAATATAATAATGTCTCTAAGAGATATTTGTACCTAATATCTTTTAGGACTTGATTAAAATCTTTTAAGGATATTTCTGCAGATATGACAATAGTTCTTGAGTTTTCTAATATTAATGGAATATGTATAGCTCTGAAAGAACCCCATTGATCAGTATAATTTTCATATGTTATTTCTTTAGAATTAAAAGAATTAATGAGAGCTTCTCCTGCATCATCATAGTGATAAAAATAGTGTAATTCACTTTTATCTTCTATTTCTTCTTTTGAAGCACTTGATGAAGTTAGGTGTATTTGATTATTAATTTTAATTGATGAATATATAAAAGCTAAATTTGCATGGTTGTTGTAAAAAGATAATTTATTAATATTTTTCCAATCATCTTCTACTGAGATTGAATTCTTTTCTTTTGCTATATTGAAAAAATCTTCGCCTAAAATAGTATATACAGCATATGCTCCAATTTTTAATTTGTCATCAATAATAGCAATTTCTTTTTCTTTATAATTATTATATGAATAATAATTGAAAATAAATATACTTACTATATAAAAGATTATTGCTAAAACTATTTTGTTATATTTATACATAAAAAAACCTCATTAAATTAAAAAATAATTATAACATAATACTTGAGTTCGTGTTTGTAAGATCTTGTATATTAATAAAAATGAAATTTTTAGATATAATTTCAAAAAATATTTTAGGAGATAACTTGATAAGAGATCATAGAGAAAGAGAAGATATAATCCCAGGTTTAAAAGTAAAAATTGTCTTAAAAAAAGACCAAAGAACAGGGACTAGAACTATTGGAGTTGTGAAAAAACTTCTTACAAGTTCTAAATATCATCCAAGAGGTATAAAAGTGATGCTTGAAGATGGACAAGTTGGACGAGTTCAAGAGTTTGTTTAATGGTTTTATATGTAGATGGTGATGCTTTTCCAAATTTATTGAAACCTATTTTATTTAGAGCTATTGAAAGAGTCAAATTAGAAACTTGCGTAATTGCAAATAAAAAAATAAATATAGGAAAATCACCTTTAATCAGATATTTAGTAGTTGATTTGGGAGCTGATGAAGCTGATAATAAAATTGTTGAACTTCTAAAAGAGGGGGATTTAGTTATAACTGCTGATATCCCTCTTGCTAATAGGACAATAGAAAAAAATGCTCATGCAATAGATCACCGTGGTGAACTCTATACAAAAGATAATATAAAACAGTATCTAGCCATGAGAAACTTAATGCAAGAAATTAGAGATAGTGGAGAAATTACAAAAGGGCCTGCTCCTTTTTCACAAAAAGATGCACAAAGTTTTGCAAATCAATTAAATAAATTCTTACAGAAGTTTAATTAAATTCTATTTCACAAACAACTATAGCATGGTCACTTTGTAAAAGTGAACCATGGGGATTTTCTTGTAAATGTTTATCAAAAACTTCATATGAAGAGATTTTCTTTAGTTCCTTTGAAACAAAAATATAATCAAGTACATTTCCATAACCTTGATAATAAGAAGTAGGAGTTCTTTTTATCTCTTTTTGCAAAGGATGTGGATTATAGATTTTTTTATCATGTAAGTAATATGCATCATAAAGTAAATAAGATCTGTTTTTTCTATTTTCTCTTACTTTTTCATGGTACTCTTTATTTGTTAAAGCTTCAATCGCCAAAGAAAACTCTTTATCATTTAAATCACACATACAAATTATAGGGGTGGAAGTTTTTTTAAAATCATAATATAAAGATGAAGTTTCACATAATCTTTGTTTTAAAGATTTTGAAAAATCTTTTTCAAGTGCTTCTTTTGTTTGTTCAATTTTTTCTTCCAAAGTATGCTTTTTATTAAAAATATATTCAAACTCATTTAAACGATTAGATTTAAAATGATTTACATAAACTGTGATAGTTTCTTTATTTGGAAGTTCTATAAGTGCTTTGATAGGAGTTCTAGAGAATTTAAAATGTCCTTTAAATCCGTGTTTTAAAATACTTTTCCCATGTATTTGTACTCTTTTAGTTTCTAAAATAGGATATTTTGAAGCAAGAGCAACTGTAGTAGAAATATAAACATTTTTATTTGTTTTATGGGTTTTTGCAGTATCAACTGTAACAAAATAATCAAAACCTAATTCTTTACAAAGTACTTTTAATTCATCTTTTGAAAAAACCTCTTGAAAACCTATAACATCGCAATTGATTTCTTTGATTTGTTCTTTTATCCAAGATGTTTTTATTTCCCATTCTTGTTTATTAAACTTATCTTTTTTTATATACCAAGAAAAAGGTGGAGCAACAAATTGAAAGAGGTTAAAGCTTGCAAATCTAATAGTCATGGGTTATTATATCAAAAGTAAGATAGCTTATCACTCCAAATACTTTTATAAAAAAAGTATTTTTAAAAGGAGTGATAGTTTTAATTTTATTTTAAAAACTAAATTTAAAGCTTATTGGCTTCAACATAAACATTTGAACCCATCTCTTTAAATTTTTCAGACATCTCATCCATACCTACTTTTTTTGCAGTTTCTACATCTGTATGTAAATTATCTGCATACTCTCTAACTTCACTTGAAATTTTCATAGAACAGAATTTAGGTCCACACATAGAACAAAAATGTGCCACTTTAGCAGCTTCCATTGGCATAGTCTCATCATGATACTCTCTAGCTCTATGTGGATCTAAACCTATATTAAATTGGTCAACCCATCTAAATTCAAAACGTGCTAATGACATAGCATCATCTCTAGCTCTAGCTCCAGGATGTCCTTTTGCAATATCTCCCGCATGTGCAGCTATTTTATAAGTAATAAGTCCTTCTTTTACATCATCTTTATTAGGAAGACCTAAATGCTCTTTTGGTGTTACATAACATAACATTGCACATCCATACCATGCAATCATAGCTGCACCAATTCCTGATGTAAAGTGATCATATCCTGGGGCAATATCTGTAGTTAGAGGGCCTAAGGTATAAAATGGTGCTTCATGACACCACTCTAGCTGTTTATCCATATTCTCTTTTATCATATGCATTGGTACATGACCTGGTCCTTCAATAAGTGTTTGAACATCATGTTTCCAAGCAATTTTTGTAAGATTTCCTAACTCTTTAAGCTCTGCAAACTGTGCTTCATCATTTGCATCAGCAATAGATCCAGGTCGCAGCCCATCTCCTAAAGAGAAAGTTACATCATAAGTTTTCATAATTTCACAAATCTCTTCAAAGTGAGTATTTAAAAAGTTCTCTTTATGATGATGAATCATCCATTTTGCCATAATAGCCCCACCACGACTTACAATTCCAGTTACTCTTTTAGCAGTCATTGGTACATGATGAAGAAGTAGTCCCGCATGAATAGTAAAATAATCAACACCTTGTTCTGCTTGCTCTATTAATGTATCTCTAAATACTTCCCAAGTTAAATCTTCTGCAACTCCTTTAACTTTTTCAAGTGCTTGGTAAATTGGTACAGTTCCAATAGGTACAGGAGAGTTTCTTAGTATCCAGTCTCTTGTTGTGTGAATATTTTTACCAGTTGAAAGATCCATAACCGTATCTCCACCCCATCTAATAGACCATACCATCTTTTCCACTTCTTCTGCAATTGAAGATGTAGTTGCAGAGTTACCAATATTTGCATTTACTTTTACTAAGAAAT
>JBFHGG010000015.1:0-40868 GCA_041583235.1 Halarcobacter sp. | reverse complement strand
GGTTAGTTCTTGGCATCTGATTTATCAAATTTTTTTAAAGATGAATTGACTAATACATTAGAACAACTACTTTCAAAAAGTGTCTCAATCGATACAGTAGTTGAATTTGATGTAAATAGTTTAGAAGATTCACAATGTATTGATGTATCTGTAAAATTTAATTTTGCAAATATTTCATCAAATTGGAACTTCTTCGTTCCTACTGTTACAGCTACAAAGTTTGAATATTTTATGCTCGGAGGAATGGGTGACTTAAAAGAGCATATTGATGATGAAATTACTGATGCAGTTAATGAAATTATTTCAAATATTTGTGGAAGTCTATGTACTTCAGTAAATGCTCAAGGTTTTACTGATATCCAATCAATAAAATATGAATCTTTAGGCTCTGTTATCAAAGATTGTAAAGAGATAGAAAGCATTGATAAAAAATATCTTTTTAATTTAACTTTAGATGGGGAAAAACTTCCTCTTTTAATGAGTTTTGATGAAGAGATAGTACCTTATTTATCTCAAATTACAGGAAAAACAGTTGAAAGTAAAAATATTGAAAATTTCACAACTCCTGTAAGTACTGCAATCCCACAAAATACATCTAGTATGGGTATTAGTTCCTTATTATCGGAAGAATCAGCACAAAATCTACAATTATTATTTGATATTAAATTAAAATTAAGTGTTAGACTAGGAACAAAGAATTTTTTATTAAAAGATATACTTAGCTGGGATATTGGTGAAATAATAGAACTTGATCAAATGGTAAATGAACCTCTTGAAATTTTAGTAAATGGTATTAAAATTGGAGAGGGTGAGGCTGTAATTGTTGAAGGAAAATTTGGATTAAAAGTAAAAAATATTGGTAATGCTTCTTTACGGCTTGCACAAGTAGGATTATAAGAGATGGATAAGAGTACAGCTGGTGGTTTAGGTGGAGGTTGGGGCCTTGTTGCTCTAGCTATTATACTTGGGGGAGTTGGATTTGGTCCATATATTGATGTTCCTTCTGTAGTAATTGTTGTTGGTGGAACTATTGCTGTTACTGCGGGTCAATTTGAAGCTTCAGATTTAAAAAGATTTGCACCTGCAATGAAAGTTGCATTAAATGAGGTAAAAGTTGAACCCTTAACAGAGCTTACAGAAAAAATTACTTTTTATGCAACAGAAATCAAAAAGCATGGGGTTATGCATATTGAAGAAAAAGTTTTACAAGAAGATAACCCTTTCTTTAAAGAAGCATTTCAATTATTAGTTGATGGTACAAAAGCAGAAACATTAGAACCTTTACTTGAAACAAAATTAGAGTATATGAGTAAAAGACATGAGACAATGATTTCAATGTTTGGAAATATTGGAGGTACTGCAGGAGCTATGGGAATGATTGGTACTCTTGTTGGTCTTGTTGCCATGCTTGCAAACCTTTCAGATCCTGCAGCTGTAGGTCCAGCAATGGCCGTTGCCTTGCTTACAACTATGTATGGTGCATTAATTGGTACTTTATTTGCTGGTATTATTGAAAGTAAATTAGCGCAGAAACATAAAAAAGAAGTAGATTCATGTGAAGTTATTATTAAAGGAACTACAATGATTGCTTCAGAAGAATCAATAGGTAATATAAAAATGCAGCTAAATTCTATTTTAGTTGAAACAGAAGAATAGAATAATTTATGGCAAAAGATAAATGTCCAGACTGTCCTAAGTGCTTGCCAGGGTGGCTAGTACAATTTGGTGATTTAATGTCACTTCTTCTAACATTTTTTATTCTTCTTTTATCTATGGCTGTTATGGATAAGAAAAAAGTAGAAGAGTACTTTGATGTAATGAAAAAAGCAATGGGATTTATTGATGCATCTACTGATGTTCAAACACAATCAGATGCTTATTCTACTCAAAATAGCACTTCTCAAAATGATGATAGTGAATCAACTTCAACTGAAGAAGCAGTTGCTGATACTGTAGAAGAAGTTTCTGAGTTAGTAGAGCAAATGAACGATTCAACAAGTGAAGAAGCAGAACAAATTCAACTTGAAAAAGGTAAAAATGAATTTACGTTAGATATTCCCTCTACTATTATGTTTGAAGATGGTAAGTATGAATTATCAAATGCAAACTCAAAAAGATTCATTGCTAAAATTGCTAGGGTAATAAGAACAATGCCACATGCTTTTAATATAGAAATTATAGGCCATACTGCAGCAAATAATTATACTAATGATAAAATCCCTAGAGATAATTGGGATCTTTCAGCATTAAGAGCTATTTCAGTTGTAAAAGAACTTATAAAAAATAGAATAGACCCTGGAACATTAAAAGTTGCTTCTTATTCTTCTTATCATCCAAAAAGTGAACTTGCTGCTGATAATAGAAGAGTAGAAATGAAGTTTTTTGCAGGAGATTATTCAGAAGATATTTTAGGTGAAGAAAATTTCTTTGATAGATTGGAGTAATAATGGAAGTAAATACAAATTTTGTTGATATTAATAATATTAAATCTAATGTAGCTAAAGATTATCAAAATATCAACACTTCAAAGTTAGAAGATAAGGCATTAAGAAAAGTTGCAGATGATTTTGAATCTTTTTTTACTCAGCAATTATTAGATATTTCTCTAAAGTCAACAAAAATTGCAGGGGAAGGAAGTGGTTCTGATATAATTAAAGGTATGTATACGGAAACTCTTTCTAGAGAATCCTCAGGAACTGTTGGGATAAGTGATTTGCTTTATAACTTTTTATCTGAACGTAATAAATAAAAAAGAGTAAGATATGATTGATAAAATTATAAATGATATGACAATTCTAGTTAATAAAATGCAGAATTATATTAAACAAGATATAGAAGATATAAAAAAAGCAAAACATGAAGAACTTTTAAATAGAAATGATGAAAAACAGTTTTTAATTGAAAAGATTGCTGCTTATAAACAGGAATTAAATCAAGAACTTGTAAATCAAATGCAAAACGGTGTTGATGTAAATATATATAGAGAAAAAGTTGATAAATTAGAAGAAGAGCTTAGAACTCTTTTTGAATTAAATAAAAAACTCTCTTTAATAGTACAACCAATACAACAGATGTACAAAGATATTGTTGATGATATAAGTGAAAAAAATGGAGGAAACTTCTTTCATGTTAAGGCTTAAAAGTCTTTTTATAATTTTTTTATTTTCAATGAATGTGCATGCTATTGAAGTTATTGTTACAAATTCTAAAATAAATTATAAAGAGATTATTGATATAAAAAGACTATCTTCTTCTAATGTATTAAGTGTGAAAAAATTTTGTATACCTATTACAATAAAAGATCTTCAAGGTAAAAAATATATAGCAAAAAGATATCTAAAAAAAGGTACAGTTTTATGTAAAAAAGATATATCTTTATATGAAAAAAAATCTGTTTTATTTAACTTTGGAATAATTGAAATCGAAAAACAGGGAAAAATTATTTTTGAAAATGATGATTATATAAAAATAAAAAGAATAGATGGGGAAATTGAAAAAATATATAAAGATGGAAGATTACAATGAATATGCTCTCTTTTTTAGGTGAAACACCAACTATTGCATTACGAAATGCACAAATTGAGTGTGGAGAAGAAGCAATAGTTATATCAACTAAGAAAATTTCAAGTGCTAATGATGGTACAAAAGATATGTACGAAGTTATTGTAGCTTTAGAAGATGAAGAAAAAGAGATAAAACATGTTAAAAAAATTTTAACACCTCCTCCTAAAGTAGAACCTGTTAGTGGGGCAAAATTCTATGATTTTAGAGAAGAAATTCTTAAAATGCAAGATGCTATTATGCAAGTTCAAAAAACTTTATGGGATCCTAAAAGTCAACTTTATGATTTAAATATTCCACCTGAATTTATTGATATTTATAATCTTTTTGAACAAAATGAATTTGATCAAGAGATGACATATACAATTATGAAAAAAACTATAAAACAATTACCTGTAGTTTTAAAAGCAAATCCAAAAAAAGTAAATGATTTTTTCAAACTTGTTTTAAGAAGAATTATACCAATAAAACAAGAAATTCCTTTAAGAAAACATCAAAGAAAAATTATAATGATGGTAGGACCAACAGGAGTTGGTAAGACTACAACTATTGCAAAACTAGCAGCTAGATATGCTTATAAATTAGGTCAAAATTACAAGGTAGGAATTGTGACATTAGACTCTTTTAGAGTTGGTGCAATTGAACAATTACAAGCCTATACAAATATTATGAGACTTCCTTTAGAGGTAGTTAAAAAACCAGAAGATTTAGTAGAAGCTTTACTTAGATTAAAAGATTGCAATTATATTTTTATTGATACAGCAGGCTCTTCTCAATATGATGTTGATAAGATTGAATCAATAAATGAATACCAAGAAAGAGTAGATGAACTTCCTATTGAAAAAGTACTTGTTCTTCCTGCAAATGTAAAACATAGTGATTTAATTGATATTTATACAAACTATTCAAGACTAAATATAGATTATCTTACTTTTACAAAACTAGATGAAACAAAAAGTTTTGGTAACTTAATCTCTTTTGCACATAAAACTAAAAAATCAATAACATATTTTTCTATTGGGCAAAATGTGCCTGATGATTTAATAGTCTCAGATTCAAGTTTTTTAATTGATTGTTTTATGAATAATTCTTGTGCAAGGAGATAGTTTTGTTTAATACAATCTCTTCACAAGCTAGAAGTCTAATTAATTTAACAAGAGCAACTCCTAAAAAATCAAAAACAAAAGTTCTTACAATAACTTCAGGAAAAGGGGGAGTTGGTAAATCAACTTTCACTGCTAATATTTCGTATTTATTAGGAAAGAGAGGTTATAAAGTTGCAGTTTTAGATGCAGATATTGGCCTTGCTAATATGCAAGTTTTATTTGATATTAGACCAAAACTAACACTTTTTGATTATATTGAAGGAAGAAATACAATATCTGAAGTAACCACTTATACTAATTTTAATAATGTTTTTTTAATTGCAGGCAAAAGTGGATATCAGTATTCAAGTTTAAAAAACTCAATGGTTCTTTCTAGAGTAATTGAAGATATAAAAGAATTAAATTTATATGATATTGTTTTAATTGACACAGGAGCTGGATTAAACAATTATGTTCAAGAATTTATTTCAGTTTCTAATAATGTATTAGCACTTACAACTACAGATCCTTCAGCTTTAACAGATGTTTATGCTTTAATGAAGATGCTATCAATAGAAAAAGAAAAATTACTCTTATGTTTTAATCATACAAGAAATTATAAAATAGGAGAAACAATTGCTTCTTCTTTGATAAATTTGGCTAAAAAAAATATGTTAAACCCAAATTTTATGGTAAAATATATAGGTAATGTTTCAACATCTGCAAATATTTCTACGACTTCTAGACTTAGAAAGTTATTTGCACACGAATTTGCAAATGATGATATAACAAATCAATTGCAAAAGATTATTGACATATTACTTAACGATATCAAGTAAGGTTTGTTTGTGAGAGTATTTAAATTTAATATTTTTTTATCTAACATGGGTAAACTATGGTAGTCGAAAAATTTTCACAAAGTGTAGTTAATAGTGGCATTTTTAGATTATATATTGCCACTGGTTTTTTTGCTACTTTAATATTTTTTGTGATTAACGCAGATTTATATACGCCTATAGAGATGATATTTGGTATTATTGGAGTTACAGTAATTCTAAAAGGGGTTTCAAATATGATGTTCTCTCTTATAATTTTACTTTTTAACTTGGATAATAAACGAACAGAACTAAATTTTAAATATAATGAAGAAAAGATTGATGCAATGTTGGCTGAACTTAATGTGCAAGATGCACAAAAAGTTTAAAGCTAGGCATCTAAAGAAAAAGGAAATTAAATGAATATTTCATCAATAACAGATTCAATTGCCTCTCTTACTAATAAAGAAATAAGTCCATTAAATAAAACAGATATTAATACTAATGAAAAAACTTTTGATGCTATGTTAAAAGACGCAATATCAGAAGTTAATGAAAGTCAAAAAGAAAGTTATAAGGCTATGGAAGGAATAGCTACAGGTAATGTGAAAAATTTACAAGAAGCAGTGCAAAAAATTGAAGAGGGTGAACTCTCTTTGAAACTTGCTCTTGAAGTAAAAAACAAAGCTGTAAATGCATATAAAGAAGTTATGCAAATGCAAGTGTAAATCAAAAAGGATTAAAGTATGGGATTTTTTGATGGATATAATGTAGCAGTTTCAGGAATGACAGCACAAAGAACTAGAATCAATGTTGTGAGTGCAAATATAGCAAATGCAAAAACAACTCATACTGAAAATGGTGGACCTTATAAAAAACAAAATGTAGTATTTGAAGATGTACTTTTACAAGAAACACAAAAAGCTAAAAATAGTAGTATGGAAGTAAATAAAAACACTGATATTTCTTTAAGGGGAGTAGGGGTAAAATCTATAGTTGAAGATGATGCAAAACCTATAATGAGATTTGAACCCTCTCATCCTGATGCAAATGAAGATGGTTATGTTGCTTATCCTGATATAAATCCTGTGGTTGAAATGGTGGATTTAATTGAAGCCATGCGATCTTATGAAGCTAATGTTGCAACTTTTAATACTCATAAAAATATTGATAGTAAAACATTAGATATTTTAAAGGTGTAGAAAATGACTAAAGAAGTAGATTTTTTATCTCTTACAAAAACTAGTACTAATAATAAAGTTAATACTACTACTAATAATAATGCTACTTCAACTAAAAAAGAGGGCTTGTCTCTTTTTGATTCTTTGTTAGTTAATAATAAAACAGAAGATACAAATTTAAGTTTGGAAAAAGACAGTAATTTAGACAAAACTTCTTTATCTACACAGAGTGAAGAAGAGAGTGAGATTAAAACTTCTTCTAAAATTACATCAGATGTAAAAATGTCAGAAAATAAAGTAGATACAACAAAAATAGACAATGCAAGTGAAAAAACTTTAAATACAAATGAAAATGAAAAAAATGAAGTAAAATCTAAACAATCTTCATTTTTAGATAAAATGATTATTGAATCTAAAATAAATAGTAAAACTAGAGAACTTGATACTTCAACAAAAAATGCAAATATAGAAAATGCTGATAATTCAAATGAAACTGAAAAAATAGAAATTTCAAAGAGTGAAACTACTTTAAATAAAGATGCAAAAATTGAAAATACAAGTCTTAAAGCTACTTCAAATCTAGAAGAGAGTTTAGAAAAAGAAAAAGTAGAGAATAAAGTTAAACTGGATGAAGTATCTAAAAATGTAAAAAATGTAGAAGAAATTAATTCTAATAAAACTATTGAAGAAGTAAAAGATAAAAATACTTCTAATCTTGATACTGATAAAAGCGATATAAGTCTTAATAAAGTGAATTCAAGTGAATTAGATAGTAAAACTGAAACAAAAGATTCAAACGTAAATATAGTTAAAGAACAAGTGCAAACCACTTTAAACTTTGATGAAAACTTAAGTAGTAAAACTGATATAGAAGTAAAAGATACTTCCAAAATAGAAATTAAAAATGAACTTAAAAATAGTGACACCTTGAAAAATATTTTAGAAAAGAATTCAGAAACTATTGAGCAAAAAGTAGAAAAAAAAGATATCTCAAAAACAGAAGCTAATAATGAACTTAGAATAGAAGTTAAAAACGCTGACCTTTCAAAAAATATAGAAGAAAAAGTAAATTTAAATAATCAAACAAAAAGTAATAATGAAACTGTTTCAAGAGAGTTTGCTAAATTAGATTCAAATACAATAAATGAAGAAGAACAAAAAATAAATATTGATAAAAATAGTTTATTAAATAATAGTTCAGAATCAAAAAATACTAAGTCCTTAATGGATAGATTGTTAGATAATGCAACAAAAACAGTTAATTTATCAACAAACTTAAATCAAGATGATGTAGATTTTCAGAAACAAACAGCAATATCAAAAACAAATGAGTTTGTAACAAATATATTTTTAGGCTCTCAAAAAAACTCTATTTATAATCAAATGATTACAAATAGAAGTGAGGGTGTAAAAGTAGTTAAAGATGGAACAAGTTTAGAAGATGTCAAAAAAGGGGCAAAAATTTTAAACTTAGGTTTAGAAGATGCAAGTGTTGAAAGTGAAGTTCAAAAAGATTCAGCAAAAATAAATACTAATATAAATAAAACAATTGATAATAAAGAAAATATTTTAAATAGAATGGCTCTTAATAAAAATACTAATATGAATACTGAGAATATAGAAAATAACTTAGAAGATAAAATTGAAGCAAAAGCATTAAATGCACAAAGTGCTATTTCTTCTCAAGGAAGTACTTCAGCTATTTCAAGTGCAACTTCAACTTTAAGTTCTAGTTTTGTAATGGAAGAGCAAGTAAGCTTAACTGTTAGTCCCAATTTAGTATTATCTATTCAAAATAAAATAATTGGAGCACAGCAACAAATGTCTTCTATGATGTCTGATATTGCAAGAAATATGTATGAAAACTATAAGCCTCCAGTTACTGCTTTTAGGATTAATTTATTTCCTGCTCAATTAGGGCATATTGCAATTCTTATGAAAAATGATAAAGAAAATGCAATAAGTATAAGTCTTAATATGTCTAATTCAAATACTCTAGACTCTTTTGTTGAAAATCAAAGTGTTTTAAGAGATGCTTTACATAGGAATTTTAACAATAATCAAACGACATTTAATTTAGATTTTAGTATGGATAGTGAAAGTTCAGGAAAAGAATCTTTTAATAAACAAGATCAAGAGAATAATAAAAACAATGAAACTGCATCGTCAAATGAGATTATAGAATCAATTAATCAAAATCAAAATATTGGTGAAGATTTAAACTACCTGTAAATGCAAGAATTATTATCCTTACTTAATGAAGAAACTCTTTTTAGTTTTCTTTTACTTTTTGCAAGATTAATCTCCTTTGCTGCATTTATGCCAGTTTTTGGACATACCGCTATCTCTTCAACTATTAGAATGGTTTTTGCATTTTACTTAACAATCTTTCTTTTCCCTTTGATTGAAATTCAAAGTAGTTTTTCAGAAGAAGATTTTTTACTTGCGCTTATAAGTGAAATAACTTTAGGTGTTATAGCTGCAACTTTTTTAAATGTAATTTTTGCAGCAGTGAGAATTATAGGGGATTTTGTTGGATATTCAACTGCTTTATCTATGGCTAGTATGTTTGACCCTTCAACTGGTTCTAATGAAGGCTTAGTTTCAAGACTTTTATATTGGATTGCATTAATTGTTTTTTTTGAAACAGGTATGTATGAAATGACAATAGTTATATTATCAAAAAGTTTTTCAATGATTCATTTAGGAACTTTTAATGTATTTTCATACGATGGCATTCAAATTGCAATTGATGAAATAAAAAGAATGTTTGCTTTTGCTTTTGCTTTTGCTTTGCCTTTGTTTTTTGTTGGCTTTATTATGGATATATATTATGGTTATGGAACAAAATCCATGCCTTCATTTTCACCTTTTGTAATTACTTTTCAGTTAAAATTTGCATTAATATTTTTATTTTTAATAGTTGGAATGGAAGTATTTACTGATAGTTTTACAAATTACATGATAAGTAAGTTTCAATAATGTTGGAGAAATAAATGGCTGATGATGATGATAAAACAGAAGAACCCACCGATAAGAAAATAGAAGATGCAAAAAAAGAGGGTAATGTTCCAAAATCAATGGAAGTTACGGGTGCAGCGATTTTACTTTTTGGTTCCCTTTATCTTCTATTTTTTTCAGGACCTGCTTTAAATCAGATAAAAAAACTTTTTTTATACTCTTATACTTTTATTGGAGAAGATCTGACGGGGAATGTATTCTATTCAATAGCTTATACAAGTGTAATTACTCTGCTTACATCACTTTTACCTCTATTTATTTTAGTGATGTTATTAGCTTTAATAACAAATTGGACTCAATTTGGATTTTTAGTTACCCCGTTAAAGTTTGATTTACAAAAATTAGATCCAATTAAAGGAATGAAAAATATTTTTGGCCTTAAAAAAGGTTTAGAAGCATTAAAATTAACTATGAAATTACTTATTATTGTAGTCGTAATGTTTCTTCTTTTTATTTTTACTTATAAATCATTTTTATCAATGATGGATAAGGAATTACATGCAACAATAGCTGCAATTATTGAGTTAACAGGTTATTTTTTAGCTGCTATACTTCTTATTATAATTATTTTTGCTATAATGGATTTTTATTTTACAAGACATTATTATTTTAAATCTCTTAAAATGAGTAAGCAAGATATTAAAGATGAATATAAAAATATGGATGGAGATCCTCAGGTAAAGGGTCGAATTAGAAAAATTCAAATGCAAATGGCACAAAAACGTATGATGTCTGATGTTCCTGATGCAGATGTAGTTATTACAAATCCAACACATTATGCTGTTGCAATGAAATATGATAATCAAGAAAATGGTGCTCCTAAAATTGTAGCAAAAGGAATTGATTTTATTGCATTAAAAATAAAAGATATTGCAAGAGAAAATGACATCCCAATAATTGAGAATCCTGCATTAGCAAGATCTATTTATTCTCAAATAGAGATAGACCAAGAAATTCCTAGTGAATTTTATAAAGCATTAGCAGAGATTTTTTCATACGTATATGAATTAAAAAAGAATAAAAGAAGGTAGTTTTTTGAAATTAATATTTATTTCTATATTTATAATATCTTTTGTATTTGCAAAAAAAGATTTTTATTATGGTTTTATTAATTCAAATGGGAGTCAGATATCTCAAAAAAGAACACAAGAAATAACAGAAGGTTTTGAAATAATAAAGCATGCAAGAACTTTATCAAAAGAGGGAAAAATCAATGAAGCCTTTTCTCAAATTCAAGCTTTTAAAATACAAAACAAAATAGAATTATTAGATTCAGATTTAATTATTCTTTATTCTGAATTATCATTAAAGAAAAAATCAAAAAGATTAATATTAGAAGCATCAAAAGAGCTTGAAAATGCAATAAACAATTCAAGAATTCATGAAGAAGATTTAGCAAGAGCATATATGGTTTTAATTGAATTAAAATTAAATACAAATAAGGCAAATGATGCAATATATTTTGCAAATATTATAATAAATAATTTTGATAATAAAATTACTAAGGCATATGGAAAAATATATTTAGCTAAAATTTACAAACATCAAAAATCTTATTCAAAAGCTATAAATGTTCTTTATAAAATTTTAACAGAGACTACAGATGTTTTGGTTGCAACTTTAGTCGCAGATGAACTATTTGATGTATATATTTTAGATGATAAAAAAGATAAAGCTTATGAATTAATTTCAAAAGTTTTAAAGAAAAATATGGACTACTATGCCCAAGATTCATTTTTAGCATTGGAAAAAGTTAATAGACTTACGAAAGTGGGAATGCCAGAATTCGCAGTTGAAATATTAAAAGAATTATTAAGTAGAACAAAAAAAGAGAGTTCAATAGAAGATTTTAAATTTAAATTAGCAAATACTTATATGGAGATGTATGATAAAACTGATAAGTATTTACTTGAAGCAAAAGAGTTATATAAAGATATTATTAATGATTATCCAGATGGAATATATTATAGTAAATCAAAAATGTATTTAGATGAAATATTAATGAGAGAACAAAAAATTAATCCAGCAGTTTTAGCAACAAAATATGCTAACTCTGAAGCTATGCAGCAAAAGATTTTACTGCAAGAGCTTATCAATGATAAAATAGAAAAAAAATACGACATTATTTTAAAATCTAAGAAAATATATAAAAAGATTTCTAATAGTATTGCAAATAGATTTGGTTATAAATCTGTTGAATCAATATTTGATGAAGTAAGCATTGATATGATAAAAAACTATTTAAAAACAGAAAAATGTTTTTTACTTAATAAAGCTTTAAAATCATCTAGAAATGAAACTTTAGAACTTTTGATTTTAGATGAAGAAACAAAATATAAATTTTTTGAATGTTTAATTGAAGTTCCTTATGAAAAAGGATATTTATTATTAAAAGATACTTTTAATACAAGTCGAGATCCTAATATATATTTATATATGGAGAGAATGGCTTTAGCATTAAAAAAATATAGTGAGGCTGAAAATTTTTCAGCAAAAGTTGAGATGGTAGATAATAAAGAAGTCTTAAATAAAGAGTTTTTATTTAGATTTTTAATTTTATATGAAAAAAATGATTCAGTTGCCTTAGACAAGTATTTTAATTATGCTTATAAAAATCAGAATTTCATAGAAGATAATGAGAAAAACCCACTAATAATTGACTTTTATTATAACTATTATTTGTATTTAATGAAAAAAGATTTAAATCAAGAAGCTAATGAAATATTAAAAAAATTATATGATAAACAAAATGAAATAAATGCTCATATATACTCACCTTTTGTAGAGTTAGGCTTAGCAAAAATAGAGCAAACAAATAATAATAATGAAAAGGCCTTAGAGTTACTTTTAAATGCTTTAGAATACTCAAGAAGAATAAAAGCAAATGACTTAGCACAAACTTATTATGAGATTTTTAGACTTTATGAAGAGTTTGATAATAATATAAAAAAAGAAGAATTTATTAATAAGTGCAAGGCTGTTGAGAATACAGAAGATAGTTTATATAAAAAGATGTGTGATGAGATGTAATTATGGATATTGATTCACTTTTAAATAGTATTGATTCTAGAAATCTATCTATTCCTTTTGGTCGTATTAAGCATATATCTTCAACAACTATAAAAGCAGTTGGAATAGAAGTTGCTGTTGGGGATATTGTTAAAATTGAATCACAATCGCATTTATATACTGTTTTAGGAATGGTTGCATCTATTGAATCAGGGGATTTTACGATTGTTCCTTTCTCTTTTATTGAAGGTTTTAGAATCCAAGATAAAGTTTATTTACAAAAAGAAGGATTATCTGTAAAAGCAGGTTATGGATTACTAGGTCGTGTTGTAAATGCCTTAGGTGAGCCAATTGATGAGAAGGGTAAAGTTAAGGACTTAGAAGAGAGTTCTGCTATTAATAAACTTTCTATGCCTGCACTTGAAAGAGGAATTATTAATGAAAGATTTTCAACAGGTGTAAAAGCAATTGACTCAATGTTAACTTCAGGAAAAGGACAAAAAGTTGGTATTTTTGCAGGTTCAGGAGTCGGAAAATCAACATTAATGGGAATGATAGTAAAAGGTTGTGAAGCTCAAATAAAAGTTGTTGCATTAATTGGAGAAAGAGGGCGTGAAATTCCTGAATTTATTCATTATAATTTAAATGATGATTTAGAAAATACAATTATTGTTGCAGCTACTTCAGATGAATCAGCTTTAATGCGAAAATATGGAGCTTTTACAGCTATGGCAATTGCAGAGTTTTTCAGAGATAAAGGACATGATGTACTTTTAATGATGGATTCTGTTACAAGATTTGCAATGGCTCAAAGAGAAATAGGACTAAGCACAGGAGAGCCACCTGTAAGTAGAGGATATCCACCTTCTGTATTTGCCTTATTACCTCAATTAATGGAAAGAGCTGGAAATAATAAAAAAGGATCAATTACTGCATTTTTTACAGTTTTAGTAGATGGGGATGATATGAATGATCCAATAGCAGATCAGAGTAGATCAATCTTAGATGGACATATTGTTTTAACAAGAGATTTAACAGAACAAGGTTTTTATCCTCCTATAAATATCTTAAAGTCCGCATCAAGAGTAATGGATAAAGTTGTTGATGATGAGCATTATAATTACTTTTTAAAGCTAAAAAGGATATTATCTATGATAAAAGAAAATGAAGTTCTAGTTCGAGTAGGAGCTTATAAAGCCGGAATGGATCCAGAACTTGATGATGCCTTAGCAAGAAAAGAGAAAATTAGAGTGTTCTTGACACAAACTATGAAAGAACAGTATAATTATAGTGAGATAGTAAACAAGTTTAAAGGAGTATTCCAATGATTAGGTCAACTCAAGAAACACTATATAGATTAGATAATCTTAATAAAGAACAAGAAAGAATTACTTATCAAATGAGTACAGGTAAAGAGCTACAAAATGGTAGTGATGATGCCAACTTATATACTAGAGAAATTTATGTAGATGATAAGATTAGAGTTTATGAAGGTCTGCAAACGCAAATTGAAAAAACTAATGCACAAAATAATGTCTCAGATTCAACACTATCAGAAATAAAAGATTTATTAACTTATGTAAAAGCTGAAGTTATTAAAGCCTTAAATGATACCACTGATGCTGATGCAAAAGAGGTTATTGCTATAAATCTTGCTGGTGTAAAAGAAAATCTTTATGATTTTTCAAATGAAGAAGTTGAAGGTGAATACTTATATACCGGTTCAAATACTCAAATACAACCATTTACTAAAAATGATGATGGAAGTATAACTTATAATGGCGATGGATTTTTAAGAAAAGTTGCTGTTGAAGAGGGCTCTTATAGAGAAAGAGGTGTTACTGGTTTTGAAACATTTATGTACACTTCAAGTAGTGCCCCTAAAAATTCTCCTCTAGAGTTTGATTCCAATGAAAGAATTATTGATCAAGATGGTTACGAATGGAAAATGCAAGCAGTTACGCCAGTTACTTCTACTGGAACATTAAACTTTAATGAAAACCAAGCTCTAATTGATGATAATGGTGAAATATGGACATTAAATACTTCAATCCCGCAGCTAGAAAATAGTACCTCAGGATCATCAATACCTGTTTCAGGTAGTAGCGATCCTTATACTGTAGATTTAGATTTAGGAACAACTACTGTAGCAAGTTTTAGTACTGCCCAACTTGTTAAATATGATGAGTCAGGTGAAGCTACTTCTGATACACTTCCAATTATAAATGGAGTAGATAAAGCATATCAAATTACAACTCCAGATGAATATGGAATTAAATTTGAAGCAAAAGGCAGTACTTTTGATGTAATGGATAAAATTATAAATGCCTTGAATCAAGTTGATTCAAATGGTGATGCAATTAGTGCCGATGAAGCAGAAGAATCATTAAGAGAAGGTCTTAGTGAAATATCAGAAGCTTTTGATGCTGCAAATGCAGGACACTCACAACTTGGTGGAAGAAACAGAGTTTTTGAGATTTCTTTAGATAGAGTTAGTACAAAATTAACTCAATATAATATTTTATCTCAAGAAATAGGTGCTGCTGATTTATCTAAAGTAGCCGTAGAAGCGAAAGCTTTAGAACTAACTTATACAGCATTATATTCGACAATTAACAAAATGAACGAATTGTCACTAGTTAATTTTATTAGATAAATATTTAAAGCATTAGATGAATTTAAGAAGGATTTTTTCAAAAGATTTATTTGTAGTTGCAATTTTTGTAGCAATACTTACAATTATTATTATTCCTCTTCCAAAAGGGGCATTAGATTTCTTTTTAATAATCTCATTATCTTTATCTTTGCTTATTTTACTTATATCTTTATATATTCAAAAACCAGCAGATTTAACTACCTTTCCAACGATTATTTTAATATTAGCACTTTTTAGATTATCCTTAAATATTGCAACAACAAGGTCAATTCTAAGTGAAGGACATAATGGTCCTGATGCAGTTAGTTCTATAATATCAGCCTTTGGAGATTTTGTTGTTGGCGGTAATATGGTTATTGGTATTATAGTATTTATTATTTTAGTACTTATTAATTTTATGGTTGTAACAAAAGGTGCTACAAGGGTTGCTGAAGTAACTGCAAGATTTACACTTGATTCAATGCCAGGGAAACAAATGGCTATTGATGCAGATTTAAATGCAGGATTTATTGATGATAAACAAGCACAAGAAAGAAGAAAAGAATTAATTTCAGAAGCAAATTTCTATGGTGCAATGGATGGTTCTTCAAAATTTGTAAAAGGTGATGCTGTTGCAGGTATTATTATTACCTTAGTAAATTTAATTGGTGGACTTTTAATTGGATTATTTCAACATGATATGACAATTGCACAAAGTGGTGAAATTTATACAATCTTAACAATAGGTGATGGTCTAGTTGCTCAAATTCCAGCACTTATTCTTTCTACAGCTACTGCAATTATTATTACTCGGTCTAATATGGATGAAGATAAGTTTGCTAATAATGCAGTTGCTCAATTAATTAAAGACTCTAAATCTCTGATTTTAGTTGGAATTGGAATGATTTTATTTGGATTTATTCCAGGTTTCCCTAGTGGAATTTTAATAATTATGGGTCTTTTAATGGTCTTTATTGGATATGCAATTTATATGATTGATGATAACCAAGATAATGTTGTTACAAGATTTTTTAAACCAAGTGAACAAAAATCTACTATTAAAGCTGGTGATAATATAAAGGATTTAAAAGAGAAGAAAAAACAAGCTGCTAGTGGACCAAATGAAAAACAAGTTATGGAAAATATTATGAAGCTTGAGGTTTTAGAATTAAAACTAGGAATTAGACTTTTACAGCTTGTTCAAGGAGATTCTGAACTGCTTGATAAAATTAAAGCTATTAGAAAAACAATTGCAAGTGAATTAGGATTTGTAATACCTCAAATTAGAATTTCAGATGATGCAAATTTACCTCCAAATGAATATCAACTCTATTTAAAAAGAATACCATTAGTTAAAGGAAGAGTTGAGATAAATAAACTTCTTGCCATGGGTGGAGTTGGAAATAATAAACTAAAAGGATTGCATGTAAAAGAACCTGTATTTAATCTTGATGCTACTTGGATTGAAGAAGGATTAAAAGAAGATGCTTTAATGAAAGGTTTTACAGTAGTTGATGCTCCTACAATTATTTCAACACATCTTTCTGAAGTTATTAAAAAACATGCTGAAGATATTATTACTAGACAAGATATTGTTGATATAGTAGAGGGACTTAAAAAAGATTTCCCTATTGTTGTTGATGAGGCTATGAAAGTTACTTCATATGGAGCATTATTAAAAGTTTGTAAAGACTTACTTCATGAAAAAATACCTATTGTTGATATGCTAACAATTGTAGAAGCAATTGCAGATATTGCTGAGTTTACAAAGGCTCCTGATATTTTATTAGAGCATGTTAGGTCTAAGCTCTTTAGATTAATTACTGATAGATTTAAAGATAATGACAATACGCTTCATATAATTACAATTAAACCTGAAATTGAGCAACAATTTATTGGAAAACTTCAAGAACAACATGGAGTTTCTAATTTAATGTTATCAATTGCAGAGATTAATAATCTTGTAACAAAAACAAAATCATTGCTTGAATTAGTTGAGTCAAAAGGTTTCTCTAAAGTTGCAATGGTTGTTGATCCACTTTTAAGAAAAAGAATATCTGAAATCTATGAAAAATTTGGCTTACAAGTTGCAGTATTATCCCATGCTGAACTTGATTCAAAAGCTAATTTTGCTATAGAAGGAACACTGGAGTTTTAATGAAAAACATTAGATTATTTATTGTAGTTTCATTTTTCATTTTTTTTAATTTATCCCTTTTTGCAAATGTAATATTACACTCTGCAGATAGCTTTGTTAAAGGTGAATCTTTTATATTTGAATATGAAGCAATAGGATCTTCTGTAAAATTTCCTGAAATAAAAGAAATAGATGGTTTTATAGTTGAGTCTTTAGGCACTTCAAGGTCTTTACAGATTATAAATGGAAATTATGATGAAAAAATTTCTAAGAAATTTAGAATAGTGCCAAATAAAGAGTTTACAATTCCAAGTTTTACTTTTATTGTAAATGATGAAGAGGTAAAAACTAATGAAAAACAAATTTTACAGCGAAAAATTGCAAAAACAAAATCAGATAATTTTGATTTAACTTTAACTCCTTCAAAAAGCTCTTTATATGTAGGAGAAGAACTACTTATAAAATTAATTTTCAAATATAAAAAAAATTTACAAATCACAAACTTAGGCTTTGAGCAACCTCATTTTGAAAATTTTTGGTATAAAAAAATAGATAATTCAAATAGTAGATATGAGCAAGGTGGATATGTTATCCAAGAATTAGATTTTTTGTTATTTCCACAAAAAAGCGGAATACTTAAAATCCCATCTTTAAGAGTTGATGTTCAAATGATGGATAGTTCTTCTAACAATTTTGGCTTTTTCTCTGCTTCTCCTAAACTTATAAAAGTATATTCTAATGATTTAGAATTTAATATAAAAGAACTTCCTCAGAATATATCATTAATAGGTGATTTTGATATTAAAGCAAGTATTGATAAAACAAAAATAAAAGAGGGTGAATCCGTATCATATAAAATAAATATTGATGGAATAGGAAATTTTGATGATATAGAAGATATGAAATTAAATATTCCAAATGTAACAATTTATGATAATAAACCAGAAATAAAAACTAAATATACAAATAAAGGATATGGAGGTTCTTATTCAAAAGTTTTTTCTATAATACCAAGTAAATCTTTTGAAATACCAAGTATTAAATTTAAATATTTTGATAAAAACAAACAAAAAATCATAGAAAAAAATACTAAGATTTTCAAAATTGAGCTTATAAATCAAGTTTCAAAAAAAGTTGTATTAGAAAAGCCAAAAGAGATTATAGAGAATAAAAAAGAAATAATTGTAGAAAAGCAGAGTAGTTTAAAAGAAAAGATTGTATATTTCATTTTAGGAATAATTGTTACATTATTAATAATTGGTTTAATATCATACGTTAAACTTCAAAGAATAAAAAAGAAAAAAGATGATATACCTTTAATAAAACTTGTTAAACAAACAAAAAATAAAAACAGTTTAATGAAGGTTTTAATTCCATATTTAAAACAAGATTTAGATTTAGACAAACTAATATTTCAATGTGAAGGGCAAGAAGATTTTAAAATCTTAAAAAAACAAATCATTGAATTATTAAAAAAGATTAAAATTTAAGAGGGAAAAATGAAATATTTATTAATAGTTTTAGCATTTTTAAGCAGTAGTTTTGCAAATGAATTTTATGCAAAATTAGAACCAATAGAGAGTTTTCAAGTTAAATCGTCAGTTAGTGGTAAAGTTGTTTATTCTAATGAACAAATTGAAGGTAAAAAAGCTAAAAATACAAAAATTATAGAAATTGATTCTTATGTTGATCGAATTGATTTGGAACAATCTAATAATAAATTAAAAGCAATAAATGAGATGATGAAGATTGAAGAGAATAACTATAATAGACTTCTTAAAGTCTCTTCAAAATCAGGTTTTGAAAAAGATACACAAAAAGTTAAAGTAATTAATTTTCAAACAACAAAAGCTGATATTTTAATTAGAATTGCAAATTTAAAAGATAGTATAAAAAATAAAAAATTAATTGAAAAATCTAATTATATCTATAATATAGCAGTTAAAAAAGGAAACTATGTAACTCCTGGGACTCTACTTTATGAATCAAAAGATTTAAGTCGTGGAAAATTAGAAATTTATGTTCCTATTGCTGATATTGAAATTATAAAAAATAAAAAAATATATATTGATGGAAAAGAGACAGCTTTAAAAATTGATAAAATCTTTAATGTTGCAGACTCTTTACATATTTCTTCATATAAAGTGAAAATTTTAATTGATAAGCCAAAAGTATTTTCAAGGTTAGTAAAAATTGAATTCAAGTAGCACTTTAGATAAGTCTACTATTGCTTGTCCTTTAGATTGTTTTGACGCTTGTGAAGCTATTTATGAGAATGGAAATTGTAAAGGTAGTAAAGAGCATAAGGTAACAAATGGAAAACTTTGTGTTAATTTTGCAAACTTACTTAAAGAAGATTTTCTAAAAGAGTCATATTCAAATTCTAAAAAAATTTCTTTAGAAGAATCTTTAGAAATATTACTTGAGAAATTAAAAAACACAGAAGCCACTAAAATGCTATTTTATAAAGGTTCTGGAAATTTAGGTGTAATGCAAAATGCACCAAAAACTTTTTTTTCAAATTATGGAGCAACTTTAACAAAAGGTGATTTATGTGAAGGTCCAGGTTCCTCTGGTTTATTTTTAGGAAGAGGTCATGCTTCTAATCCTTCAATTCAAAATCTTATTGATTCTGATGTTATTATTGTGTGGGGAAGAAATTTTTCAGTAACATCTCCACATATGTATAATCTTGTAAAAGATAAAACTTTTATTACTATTGACCCTATTAAAACAACAATTGCTAAAAAAAGTAAATTGCATATGCAAATAAATCCAAAAACTGATTATGAACTAGCCCTTTTATTAACAAGATTTGCATATATGGAAGATATGGAAGATGAAGAGTTTATAAAAAATCATGGAGAAGGTGCAGATTGGTTCTTTGATTTAGCAAAAGGGCGTCCTTTAGTTTCATACGAAGCTACAACTGGAATAAGTTTAACTCAACTTACAAAATTTCATGAAATTATTAAAGGGAAAAAAGTATCAATTATGCTAGGCCTTGGAGTACAAAAATATTATGAAGGTTCTCAAATAGTGCGTGCTATTGATTCATATGCAGCTTATATTGGTCTTCATAATAAAAATGCCGGAGGACTTTGGTATATAGGTGATTCTTCTTATGGTTATGAAAATCAATTCAAAATAAATCCAAAAAAAGAAGTGCCTTTACCTGAAGTTGATTTCTCTTCTTATGATTTAGTATTTATTCAAGGTGCTAATCCTGTTGTCAGTTCTCCTAATACAAAAAGAGTGATTGAAGGTTTAAAAAAAAGTTTTGTAGTTTTTTATGGAACAACATTAAATGAGACTTCAAAGTACGCAGATTTAATTATTCCTTCAAGTGATTTTTTATCAAAAAAAGATCTTAGATTATCATATGGGCATGAATTAAAAGCTATTTCAAGTGAAGTTAGAGAAAAAGATGAAAATAGTATAAGTGAATATGAATTAACACAATATTTAAATGAGGCCTTTTCTTTTAAAAAACTACAAAATGAAGATGAGATATTATCTTCTTACAAAAATACAAATTTAAAAGATATATCAAAAGTGGAAACTTTTGAATTTATAGAAGAGTTAGAAATTGAAAACTTATATGAAATAAAAAAAGAGGATGAATATTACTTTATAACTGCAAAAAGAAAAGAGAATCTAAATTCTCAATTTAAATCTGATGATAATGTATATTTGCACTCAAAAAGTGGCTATAAAACAGGTGATAAAGTGATTCTTTCTTCCCAATATGGAAAAGCATCTTTTATGGTTAGTATTAATGATAATATAAAAGAAGATTGTGTTTTTTGTTTTGCAGGAAATAAAAACTCAAACTATTTAACAAATCATAAAAGTGATGAAGAAGCAAATTCTGCAATGTTCCAAGAGGTTTTAATAAATATTGAATTATCGTGAATTATTACTTAATTATCCAATTATAAGGAAACTATCTCTTTTACAATTTGTTGCATATTTTGGTGCATGGTTTTCAAATGTTGCAATTTATACAATGCTTGTAAATTTTGGCTCCTCAGCTTTTGCAATTTCAGTGGTTACTGCGATGCATTTACTTCCTGCAATTGTAATAGCTCCCTTATCAGGAGCTATTATTGATAGATTTAAAATTAAATCTTTAATGCTTACACTTTTATGTACTGAACTTATTATGACCTTGCTTTTTTTAACAATTGATGATAAAAGTGAGCTTTGGCTTCTTATGATTTTTATATTTATTAGAATGGGAAGTGCCTCAATGTTTTTTTCTACAGAGATGTCACTTCTACCAAAACTTGTATCAGGTAAGGCCTTGCAAAAAGCAAATGAAATTCATTCAATTATTTGGTCATTTACATATGCTGCTGGCATGGCAGCTAGTGGAATTATTGTAAATATTTGGGGTATTAAAACAGCTATTGCTATTGATGCACTCTTTTTTGTAGCTGCAATTATCTTATTTATAAATATAGAGTTTAAAGTTGATATTATCCATACAAAAGAAAAAATATCAACTATGATAAAAGATGGGTTTATTTATTTAAAACAAAAAAAAATGGTAATGCATTTAATATTATTACACTCTTCTGTTGGATTAACTGCCTTTGATACCTTGGTTACTTTACTTGCTAAAAATGAGTATAAATATATAATTGCAGTACCCTTATCAATTGGAATTACAAATGCAATAAGAGCAGTGGCTTTAATGATTGGGCCACTTTTTATTACAAACAAAGTTAACAAAGAAACATTAACTTATATTTTTATATTCCAAGGTTTAGCTATTATTGCATGGGGATTATTACAGTTTAATTTTTATATAGCACTTTTTGCAGTATTTTTAACAGGTTTTACTACAACTACAATATGGTCATACACCTATGCCTTATTACAAGAAAAAGTTGAGCAAAAATATTTAGGCCGAGTAATTTCATATAATGATATGATTTTTATGCTTTCAAATGTAATTACAACTCTTTTTATTGGAGTCATGGCTGAGTTAATATCTTTAGAATTAATTACAATAATAATTGGTTTTGCTTTTTTTGCAGTTGCATTTTATTATAAAAGTTTAAAAGATAAAATTTAATGGAGAATGAAATGGATGAATTAAATAAAAAAGTTTTACTTTTAGCAATATTAAAAAAAGAAGAAGATGAAACATTAAATGATGTTATAAAAAAGATGGATAATACAAAAGTATTCTCTTTAAAACAGGGTAAAAAATATTTAAAAGAGTTAAAAAAAGAGACTCTTGTATGTGAAGACTCTTTAACTATGATAGGAATCACAAAAGCTAAAGAGGCAGAACTAGAGTTTAAAATCTAATCTAAATTACTTAAAAATTTCAACTTAGCAAAATAATCTTCTAAAAATGGTTTTGAGACTTTCTCAAAACTATCTTTATCTTCATATAAATTTATATACCAATCAAAACTTATATTTCTACTTTTTAAAGCTTCAATTGATAATAAAGTATCATTTATGCAACCAAGTTTTGATGGTGTTATTAATATAGCTTTTGCTTCAAAGATTTTTATTAAATCAATAATAAAGAGATCTTTTTCAATTGGAACCATTAATCCTCCTGCTCCTTCAATAATAAGTAAATCACAATTTTCTTCAAACTTTTTTTTCTTTTCTAATAAAAAATTTATATTAATTTTTGTTTCATCCTTCGCTACATATGGAGCTGCTGGTAGTTCAAACTGATAAGGAACAATGTCATTAAGAGTAAATTTAAAATTAGGATTTAACTCTTTTACTAAATTAAACATTTTATTACCATCAAGAGGTAAATCAATAACACCTGTCTCAAAGGGCTTAAAATAGCCTACTTTAAAGCCTTTCTTTGAATAATATTTTAATAACTTTTCACATGCATAAGTTTTTCCTACATCAGTATTAGTAGCACTTACAAATAAAACTTTCATAATCTCTCTTTTTATAATTTGGAATTTAAAACTAAATTTCTAATTGTATCTAAATATAAAAAAATCTTTAAATTATTTAATAAACAAATTCTTTTACTATTGTTATTGTTTTTTTGTTATAATATATACAATAATCATTTATAAAGGTATGTAGTGGCTAATGAATTAGAAATAGAATTGGACAGTGATTTAGAAGTAGTTGAACCAAAAAAATATAAAGTTTTATTGTTAAATGATAATTATTCAACTATGGATTTTGTGATTGATGTTTTATCAAAGGTTTTTAGAAAAACAGCAGACCAAGCAACTCAAATTATGTTAAATATTCATAATAATGGAAAAGATGTATGTGGTATTTATACTCATGAAATTGCGTCTACAAAGGTTGCGCAGGTAAAAACATTGGCAAGAGAAAAGGGATTTCCTTTAAAAGCAGTAATGGAAGAAGAGTAAAAAATGATAAGTAAAGAATTAAGAAATATATTTGCACAAGCTGTTGGTTATGCAAAAAAAAGTAGGCATGAGTATTTAACTATTGAACATATATTTTTAATGCTAATCCATGATGAAGTAATTGAAAACTTATTTGTTGATTTAGGTCTTGATCAAAATAAAATGTTTAATCAAGTTAAGAAGCATATTGATGAAAATACGCCAATTTACCCTGATAATATTGAAGATGAACCTATTGAAACAATAACATTAACTTCAACTATAGAATCAATGGTTGCTCACACGCAAACAAGTGGAAGAAGAAATGCCTCTGTTGAAGATATGTTTGTAGCAATTTTAAGAGACGAAAGATCTTATGCAACATATCTTTTGAAAAAAGCAGGTGTTGAAAAAGTTGATATATTAGAAGAAATTTCTCATAAAGAAGATGATGAATCTTATGATGAAGAGCTTGAATCTAAGAGTGAAGGCAAAGAGAATAAGGTATTAGATCAAAACTCAACAGAATTAGTAACGCTTGCAAAAACAGGTGAGATTGATCCTGTTATTGGAAGATTGTCAGAAATCTCTAGAGTTATTCAAATTTTAAGCAGAAGAAAAAAGAATAATCCAATATTAGTTGGAGAACCAGGTGTTGGAAAAACAGCTATTGCTGAAGGACTAGCTTTAGAAATTGCAAATAAAAGAGTTCCTGAATTTTTAGAAGATGCAAAAGTATTCTCATTAGATATGGGTTCTATGGTTGCAGGAACAAAATATAGAGGTGATTTTGAAAAGAAATTAAAAGCACTTTTAAAAGAAATTGTAAAAATTCCAAATGCAATTTTGTTTATTGATGAGATTCATACAATTGTAGGAGCAGGTAGTGTAAGCGGAAGCTCAATGGATGCCTCAAATATTTTAAAACCAATGTTAGCAAATGGAAAACTAAGATGTATTGGAGCTACAACTTTTGCAGAATTTAGAAATGACTTTTCAAAAGATAAAGCCTTATCTAGAAGATTTGCAAAAGTTGATATTGATGAACCTTCAATTGAAGATACAGTTATTATTTTAGAAGGTTTAAAATCAAAATATGAAGAGTTTCATGGAGTAAAATATAATAAAGATGCAATTGAAGTTGCAGTTGAATTAAGTAAGAAATATATAAATGATAGATTTTTACCTGATAGTGCTATTGATGTAATAGATGAAGTTGGTTCTAAAATGAAAATAGAATATTCAAATTTAAACAAAAATAATATTAAAATTACACAAAAAGATATAGAAGATACTGTTGCAAAAATGGCACATATTCCATCTAAATCTACAACAAAATCAGATGTTTCATTACTAAAAAGTCTTGAGAAAAATATGCAAAAAAGAGTATTTGGTCAAGATGGTGCAATTTCTACTATTGTTCAATCTATTAAAAGAAATAAAGCGGGACTTAGTATTGATAAAAAACCTATTGGAAGCTTCTTATTTACAGGACCAACAGGTGTTGGAAAAACTGAAGTTGCGCTTGAGTTATCAAATCAATTAGGAATACATTTTGAAAGATTTGATATGAGTGAATATATGGAGGCTCATACAATTTCAAGATTAATTGGTGCTCCTGCTGGTTATGTAGGATTTGAAAATGGTGGATTATTAACAGAAGCTATTAGAAAACATCCTCATTGTGTTTTACTTCTTGATGAAATTGAAAAAGCACATCCTGATTTAATGTCAATTTTACTTCAAGTTATGGATAATGCAGAGCTAACTGATAATAGTGGAAATAAAGCAGATTTTCAAAATGTAGTTTTAATCATGACATCAAATTTAGGAGCAAGTGAAGCAAATGTTATGGGATTTGCTAAAGATGATAACCTTAATGAAAATAAAGCAGTAAATAAATTCTTTGCTCCTGAGTTTAGAAATAGACTTGATGCAATGGTTAGTTTTGATGCTTTAAGTATGGATATAGTTACAAAAGTTGCAGGTAAATTTGTAGAAGATTTAGAAAAACAATTAGCTAGTAAGAAGATATCTATTTCAATTAGTCTAAAAGCTAAAAAAGAGTTGGCAAATTTAGGTTATGATAAAGCTATGGGTGCAAGACCACTTTCTAGAGTCATTTCTGATAAGATAAAAAATGTGTTAACTGATGAAATTTTATTTGGTAGACTTAAAAAAGGTGGTAATGTTAAAATTGATTTTGTAAAAGATGAATTTAAATTTGTGTATAGTCCTTTAGGTAAGTAAACACAAAGAATTCACTTTTTATTACTAAAATAATTTTTTAATTACTTTCTAAGAGAAAGAAAGTAAAATTTGCAATTATTTACATAAGGAAGATAGATGAAAAAGATTTTATTAAGTTCTCTAGTTGTTATTTCTACAATTACATTTTTATCAGGATGTACAGAAGAAAAAAAAGTTGTTAATGAAAAACCTATAGTTGTTGAAGAAAAGGTAGCAGAGACTAAAGTAGAAGAAGCTGCTGTTGTTGAAACAAAAACTCCTGAAGCTAAATTAGTTGAACAAGTAAAAGAATCTACAAGTGAAGTAGCTACTAAAATTGTAGAAGAGTCAAAAAAATTAGCAGTAGTTGGAGCAGAAGCTGTAAAAAGTGTAAGTGAAAAAGTTGCTGCAAAAACTGATATAGTAGTTACAAAAACTGAAGAGATTACTAAAGATGTAGTTTCAAAAGCAGTTGAAACAAAAGATAAGATTGAAGAGAGTATTAATACTATAGTTGCTACTAAAACTGATGCAAGTGCTAGTGATGCCTCTTTAGCTGAAAAAGGAAAGGGACTATACCTGAAATGTGCGGGATGTCATGGTTCTTCAGCTGAAATGCCTGCCTTAGGTAAATCACAAATTATTAAAGGTTGGGAAAAAGATAAAATTGTTGCTGCTTTAAAAGGGTATAAAGATGACTCTTATGGAGGCGTTATGAAAGGTGTTATGAAAGGCCAAGTTGCAAACTTAAGTGATGAAGAAATTGATGCACTAGGTGCTTATATTGCAACTTTTTAATATAAAAGGATAATTTCCTTTTATATTAATAGTAAAAGAGTTTAGATTTTTTTACTAAGTGAAGATTAACTAATATTTACTATAATTTCAAAAAATTATTAAATATTAGGAATCATAATGATAAAAAAAATTGACATTGAGAGTGAAGAGTTTCAAGTACAATTTGAACTAACAAAACAATTTACAGATAAAGTTTGTGAAGAGCATGGCTTTGTTTATAACCCAGAATTTGATGTTAATGAATCAATTCAAATGGGACTTACAAGAAATAAACTAATATATGAAAAAAGATATTGTCCCTGTTTTATGGTAATAGGCAATACACAAGAAGAAAAAGATAAAGCAGAGAATAGACTTTGTCCTTGTACTCCTGCTTTAGAAAAAGAAATTCCTTCTCAAGGTCATTGTCATTGTGGAATCTTCTGTACTAAAACTTATGCAAAATCTATTGAAGATAGCTCTCCTAAAATTGAAGAATCAGTTCATTCAAAAGGACATAGTAAAGAAGAGTGTGAAGCAATATTAAAAAAAGAACAAATATCAGCACAAGAAGTTGAAGCATTATTAGAAGCTAGAGATTTAGGTTTTGTAAAATTCAATTTAGTTGATACAAGAGAATGGATGGAATGGGTTGGAGCTAGAATTAAAGGTACAGATCATTTAATTCCTACAACATCATTTTACCAAGCCCTAGAACGAATTGAAAATGAAAAAGATACTGCTGTAGTTGTATATTGTCATAGTGGAAGTAGAAGTGCATATTGTCAAAGAATTATGATTGATATGGGATTTAAGTCTGTATCTAATCTAGATTACGGAATAATAACTTATCAAGGTGAAATTATCTCAGGAGAAGAGTAAGAATCTTTTTTAGGAAATAGAAATTTTTTTCTATTTCCTATTTTCAATTGTTTGTTCAATACTATAAAAATCATTACTAAATTTTTTTAAAAGTTGAATAAGTGATATAAAAAAAGTCACCATTGCAGGTCCAATAATCATACCCCAAAAGCCAAATGTAGAAAGTCCAGCAACTATTGAGAAAAAGATTAGCAACTCATTTACTTGCGTTGGTGTTTTTACAACTTTTTTGTTTATATATTTTATTATAATAGGTTTAATAAAAGTATCAGCAATTATTGAAATTACTAAAATAGAATAAATTATAATTATTATAGCATTTGACATAGTGCCTGCAAACATTTCATAAATAGCAACAGGAAGCCACATTAAAAGTCCTCCTACTACAGGAACTAATGATGCAAAGCCATATAAAACTCCAAGTAGTATTCCATCATATCCAAAGAAAGAGATAAAGATTCCAAATAGTAAACCTTCAAAAAGGGCAGTTGCTAAAATAGAGTATAAAACTACACTCATAACATTTGAAGATTCATAAAAGAGTGCATTTGAATCTTCTTTTTTTAAAGGCAAGGCATCTTTAAAATAATGAGATAACTGAATTGCATAAAAATTAAAGAAAAAGTAAAATACTAAAATCATTACCATATCAATAATAAATTTTGCAGAATTTTTACCTAAAAATGCTCCTATTGAAAATAGTCTTTGAATAAATTCTGGAATATCAACTTTTTCTAATACTGTATTTAATTGTTCTTTTATAAAATTAAAATCTTGAGGCATATTTTGTACCCATTGTAATGTAACTTCATATATTTTAATTAAAGCTTGTTGGTCAATTTTATTAATTAAACTAGCAAATGAAAAAATACAATATAAAACAGGAATAAAGAAAATTGCTGTTAAAAGTATAGTCATTAAGGTTGAAGAAACAAATGGATTTGGAATAAATCTTTTTAAATAAATATTTAAAGAGTTTGTTGCTACTGCCAAAAGTAGGGCGACTATTATTGGTTTTAAAAATGGATCAAAAAGTTTAAAAATAAAAAAAATTGTAACAATAGTTAACGCTATTAAAAAATATTGTGGTTTCAAAATAAAGAGCCTTCTTCTTCAAGCTTTTGGCTCCCTGGATAGGAAAGTCTAAACATTTCATAAGTTTTTACTGATGCAATTCTTCCTCTTGCAGTTCTTTCAATAAATCCATTTGCAAGTAAATATGGCTCGATTGCATCTTCAATTGTGCCTTCATCTTCACTTAAAGCTGCAGCCATTGTTGAAAGTCCCATTGGTTTACCTTTATTTGAAACGAGTAGTTCAAGTAAGTTTATATCCATTTCATCAAAACCACTTTCATTAACACCTAATTCATCTAAAGCGTATTTACATCTATTAATCTCAATTATTTCTTCATTTTCAACTTCTGCAAAATCTCTAACACGTCTTAATAATCTAAGGGCAACTCTTGGAGTTCCTCTACTTCTTCTTGATATTTCAATAGCTCCATCATCTTCACAATATTTATTTAATTTTTTTGAAGCTATTTGAATGATTTTTGCTAATTCATCGTGATTATAAAACTGCATTCTAAAGTGCATTCCAAATCTTTCTCTTAATGGATTTGATAACATTCCTGCTCTTGTAGTTGCCCCAATTAGAGTAAATCTTGGTAAATCAATTTTAACAGTTTGCGCAGCAGGTCCTGAGCCAATAATAATATCTAATCTATAATCTTCCATTGCAGGATAGAGAATCTCTTCAACAGCAGGTGAAAGTCTATGTATTTCATCAATAAATAAAATATCTCCTTCTTCAAGATTTGTTAATATTGCAGCCAAATCTCCAGATTTTTCAATCATTGGACCTGCTGTAATTTTAATATTTGTATTCATTTCACTTGAAATCAAATAAGAAATTGTAGTTTTTCCAAGTCCAGGAGGTCCATAAAATAAAATATGATCTAAAGCTTCAGCTCTTTTTTTAGAGGCTTCAATAAAAACTTTCAAGTTTCTTTTTATTTTTTCTTGTCCAATATAATCATCCCATGAAGAAGGTCTTAAACTTACTTCTGAATTATCTTCTTCAAATGAAATTTGTTCTACTTCTACAACTCTTTCCATCTTAAAGCGATCCTTTACATTTGCACATTTTAATACTCTTCATTTTCTGAAGGGAAGGAAGTATCTTGTACATCATTTCTATATTGATTAATTGCATTTTTAACTTCTTGCGCACCCTTCATATAATGTCTTACAAATTTTGGTTTAAACTCTTCAAAGAAACCTAGCATATCTGACCAAACTAAAACTTGTCCATCTGTAACATTGCCTGCTCCAATTCCAATAGTTGGAATTGAAATTGATTCAGTAATTCTTTTAGCAGCTTCACTTTTAACTCCTTCAACAACAATTGCAAAAGCTCCCGCTTTCTCTATTGCAATTGCATCACGGATTAATTGATCTGTATCTTCTTCTGTTTTCCCTCTTACTTTATATCCGCCTTCACTTCTTACATATTGTGGCATAAGCCCAATATGTCCCATGACAGCAATGGAGTTTGAAGTAAGATGTTGTACAATTTCTGCTCTATCTTCTCCTCCTTCTATTTTAATAGCTGCAGCATTTGTTTCTTGATAAACCTTAACTGCATTTTTTAAAGCTTCATCTTTATTTATATAAGTTCCAAAAGGCATATCTAATATTGTAAAAGCTTTAGGTGCACCAGTACATACTGCATTTGTGTGATAAATCATTTGCTCTAATGTTGCAGATAAAGTATCAGGACGTCCAGCAAAACTCATATTTAGACTATCTCCAACTAAAATCATATCCGCAATTTCTTCAAATAGTTTTGCAAAAAGTGCATCATATGCTGTAATCATAGTTAATTTTTTATTGTTTTTAAATTTTTTAATTTTTGTAATATTCATTTTTTCAAAATCGTTTTTAATTATACTCACATTAATGTCCTAATATTTTGTTAATTTTAGAAGATATTATACCTAAAATATCCTTGTTAATATTTTTCTTTTTAAAGCAATTTTTAATGTTGAAACATTCAAGTAGACCTATACTCAAGTGCGCATCAATAGTTGCAAGAGAACATCATGAAAAATGGAATGGAGAAGGTTATCCAAATAAACTAAAGGGTGAAGAAATTCACATATATGGAAGAATAACTGCATTAGCTGATGTTTTTGATGCATTAGGAAGTGATAGGTGTTATAAAAAAGCCTGGAGTGATGAACGTATTTTTAAATATTTTAAAGAAGAGCGAGGCAAACAATTTGACCCAAAACTTGTAGATATTTTTTTCGAGCATTTAGATGAATTCTTGGAAATTAGAAATTCTTTAAAAGATGAAATTTAAATTTATACTCATATCATTTCAAGATAAAATTCGCTAGAATAATTCCTTAATTAAATATATTATAGGATTTTATTTTGAAAAAACTAGTTGGTTATATTACTGCATCAATACCAAGCAACAATTTTTGTATAGATTTAGCATTAAGTATGAAAGACGCAGGTGTTGATACTTTAGAGCTTGGTGTTCCTTTCTCTGACCCTGTAGCAGATGGTCCTGTTATTGAAAAAGCAAATCAAATTGCAATAGAAAAGGGATTTAAGTTAGAAGATTTATTTAAAGTTTCTTCACAAATAGCACCAGAAATGGATAGTTTATGGATGGGTTATATGAATCCTTTTTATCATTATGGAATTGAAAATTTTTTACAAAAAGCTGATGAGTTTGGAATAAATGGATTTATTATTCCTGATGTGCCTAATGAAGAAGCAAAATTATTAGAATCATTATTTAAAAAATATAAAAAAGCAAATATTTCATTTGTAGCTCCCACACATTCCGAAAATAGGATTAAACAAATAGTTTCAAATGCGGAAAAATTCATTTATATGGTGGCTTATGCTGGTATTACAGGAAGTGGTCAAAAAGAAGATTTAAGTAGAATTATTGAAACTGTTAAGAAATACTCAAAAACTCCTTTATATATTGGTTTTGGAGTAGATGAAAAAACATGTAAAGAGAAATCAAAAGGTGTTGATGGCGTTATTGTTGGAAGTACTTTTGTTAAACATTTAATAGATGATAGTTTATCAAATGATGAAAAAATAAAAAATATTTGCTTAGCAGCAAAAGAGATAAAAGAAAAAATAAACGAATAATTATGCATATTTTAGAAAGAGATGTAGAATTTTTAGAAGAGAATAGAGAGTGCTCTTATTTTAAAGATGAAACTTCAGATATGAGATATAGATATATTCATCATTGCACTAAAGAAGATTATCAAAATATGTTAGAACATGGTTGGCGACGCTTTGGCAAAATGCATTTTGTACCTGAATGTAAAGAGTGTACAAAATGTGTTTCCATGAGAATAGATGTAAAAAATTATAAATTTTCACGTTCTGAAAAAAGAGTATTTAAAAAAAATCTAGATACTAAATTATATATTCAAACTCCATCTTTAACTATTGATCATTTAAATTTATATGATAAATATCACTCTTTTATGCATAAAAAAAAGAATTGGTCTTACTCTTCAATTGAACCTGCTGAATATGATAGGTCATATGTGCAGGGTAAAGATGAGTTCACAAAAGAGTTTTTATATGTTAAAGACAATAAATTAATTGGTGTTGCCTTAGTAGATATTTTAGCAAACTCTATTTCATCAATTTATTGTTTTTATGACCATGATTTTGAGCATTTATCAATAGGAAAGTTTTCTATTTTAGCACAAATAAAAATAGCTAAAGAGTTGAATATTCCTTATATTTATTTAGGATATTGGATAAAAGATCATTTTTCTATGGGATATAAAGAATCCTATCAACCTTTTGAAATTTTAAAAAATAGAGTAAGTCTTAAAGAAGATACTATTTGGGAACCTTACAATAAATAATTACTTTTATGATATACTTTTGCTTAAAATTAATTTTAAAAATGAGACAATATGAATAAAACTATATACTTATTATTTTTTATTATATCTGTTACTTTTGCAGAGATGATTGAAGATGAACTTCAAGCTAGTGTTGATTGTTTAATATTGGAAGATGAAAATTCAATAATTTGTAAATATGAACATGAACGAATGGAGCAAGATAGAGAAATTATGGTTAAGTGGATTAATCCAAGTGGAGAGATTTCTAGAGAAAGAACTTTACTTTTACCTGCAGGCCATGGTTCTATTTATGATTTTAGATATATTGAAGGCCGAATGAAAGGAATTTGGCAATTTAAAGTAAGTGATGATAAAATTGAAACTTCTACAACTTTTGAAATTCAATAAAGTATAAGAGTTAAAACTCTTATACTATTAATCTTACAATATTATATGTAATAAATGATAATACCCATGCTGTTGATGTTGTAAAGATAAAAAGATAAAATAGATATTTCCATCCTCCTGCTTCTCGTGCAAATACCATTGAAGCAGCTAAACAAGGCAGATAAATCATAACAAATACGATAAATGCCATTGCTGAAGCAAAAGGTATATTATTTCTAATCTTATCTATTAAACTTTCACTAGATTCATCTAATTCATCACCTAATCCATATAAAATACCTAGAGTTGATACAACAATCTCTTTTGCTGCTAATCCTGTTTCTAATGCAATTGTCATTTTCCAATCAAAACCAAGAGGTGCAAAAATTGGCTCTGAAAACTTACCTATCTTTCCTAAGTAAGAGTTCTCAAGATTATATAAGGCAATTGAACTTTGTAATTCATATCTCTCTTCATCAGAAGTAGCCATTTCTATTTTTGTATTTATTTGTTCTTCATATTCAAGATGTTTTGGATAATTTGATGCAAACCAAATTAAAATTGAAGCAGCTAAAATATACGTACCTGCTTTTTTTAGGTACATTAATGCTTGATTTGAAACTGTATGCCAAATTAGTTTTGTTGAAGGCATTCTATATTTTGGCATTTCCATTACAAAAGGTTCATCTTCACTTTTAAATACAGTAATTTTAAGAACTTTTGCAGCAACTAAACCTAACAATGCTCCTGAAATATAGATTAAAAATAAGATATTCCCTGCATTATCTCCTGAAAAAAAAGCACCTGTAAAAAGAACATAAATAGGTAGTCTAGCCCCACAAGACATAAATCCAATAATAAATAAAGTAAGGAGTCTATCTCTATCATTTTTTAAGGTTCGTGCTGCCATATAAGCTGGAACTGAACAACCAAAACCTGTAACTAAAGGAATAAAAGATTTTCCATGGAGTCCAAATTTATGGAAGAATCCATCAAGTAAGAAAGCCACTCTAGACATATATCCAGTAGTTTCCAGTAAAGCTATACCTAAAAATAGTATTACAATATTTGGTATAAATAGTACAACGGCACCTACTCCCGCAATTGCTCCATCCCCAATTAAAGATGCTATTTCTGTATTTCCAAATATATCTTTTGTTTTATCTATTAAGCTTGCAAAAAAAGCATCAATTAAGTCCATTGGAATATTTCCAAGCTCAAAAGTTAATTGAAAAAGTCCCCACATTAAAAAAAGAAAGATTGGTAATCCTAAAAATTTATTAATTAATATATTATCAATTTTCTCTGTAAGGGATTTTTCTTCAGTATTTTTTTTAAATTTTACCGTTTCAGTTACAGCACCTTTTGCAAAAGCAAATTTTTCATCTTCAAAAATATCATCTAAATTTTTTGTACCAAAATGTAGGTAAATATGTTCAAATGCTTCATTAAGTGCAGGTTGAAGTTCTATCCATATAGGTTCATCATGAAACTTTAAAAAGGTTTTTTTATCTTCTTTTAAAAGTTTAATTGCAAGTTCTCTATAATGGATATCATTTCTATATCTTTTGGTTGCAAACAATTTTACAATATTTGCAATTTCCTCTTCTATTACGTCAGAAAAGATAAGTTTTGTATTAAATTTTGATGTTTCAAATTTGCCAACTAATACTTTTATAAGTTCATCTATTCCAAACTTTTCTTTTGCAGAAGTTCTAACACAAGGTTTACCAATTATTTTACTTAATTGTTTTTCATCAATTTTTATACCTTCTTTATCTGCTTCATCTGTCATATTTAAAGCTATTACCATTTTTTTGTCAAGTGCTAACAATTCACTTGTGAGGTATAAGTTTCTTTCTAAGTTTGTAGAATCAATAACATTTAATATAATATCATAGTTAGATTCTTCTAAATAAGTTTTTGTAACTTTTTCTTCTAATGTATATTCGTTTAAAGCATAGGACCCAGGAAGGTCAGTAATTTCTAATAAATAATTATTATATTCAAATTGAATTTGTGTTTTTTCAACTGTAACACCTGAGAAATTTCCAACTTTCAATCTTGAATTAGAAATTGAGTTAACAAGCATTGATTTACCAACATTTGGTTGCCCAACAAGAGCAATTTTTATTAATTTTTTTTCTTTTATATCTCGCATTGTGATTGTTCTACCTCAATTATTTTTGCTTCAGAAATTCTCAAAGCAACCTTTGTATTATTAACTCTTATTTCAATTGTATTCTTTGACATGGTTTGTTCAATTACATAAATAATTGCACCCCTTGTAATTCCAAAAGAGTTAAATCTTGCTTTTAATTGTGAGTCTGCATTAATTTGTATAATTTTACCACATTCATTTTTTTTTATTTCACTTAAATTCATAAAAAACCTTTTTTATTAACGATAATGATTATCATATGAAATTCTACTAAAGCTTAACTTAAACTTTACTTTTGATTTTAATAATAATTATTAAAAATCTAAAAATGTATAAAATTTACTATTTTACTTAATATTTTAAGTAGTTTTGATAAATATTTTGTAATAATAGTTTAATAATAATTTATGCAAGGTTATATAATGGTAAATAGTGAAGAAGTAATTGATGAATTAAGAAAGATAGTTAAACAAAAAGGACTTAAATACACAGAACAAAGAGAAGTTGTTCTAAATATTTTAATTCATGCTGATGGTCATTTAACTGCGGAAGAAGTATATAATCTAATAAAAACAAAAAAACCAGAGTCTAATATTGGAATTGCTACAGTTTATAGAGCTTTAGGCTTCCTAGAAGAAGTTAACCTCATTACTTCAATTACTTTTGGGGCAGATGGTAAAAAATATGAAAGTAATACAAAAGAACATCACGACCATCTAATTTGCACAAATTGTGGGAAAATAGTTGAGTTTATGGATGAAGAAATTGAAAAAAGACAAGATAGAATTGCTAAAAAAAATAAATTTAAAATTACAAGTCATTCAATGCAACTTTATGGAATTTGTGAAGCTTGCCAGAAATAAAAACTTTATTAAAAAAATAAAAGTGCTTTATTCCTTTAGTAAATTTTATATCTTATTTTTATTTATATTCTTTTCAACTAATCTCTATTCTGAAAATATAAGTGTTATTCCTCAAGAACTTGATTATGATTTAAAAAAAGCTCTTTTAGGAAAAAAGCTTTTTAATGATAAAAGACTTTCTAGTGATGATACACTCTCTTGTTCAAGTTGTCATGATCTAAAAAATGGAGGAGATGATAATTTAGTCTTTTCTATTGGAGTAAATGGCGCCATTGGAACAATAAATGCTCCTACAGTTTTAAATGCAGTATTTAATTTTAGACAGTTTTGGGATGGAAGAGCAAAGGATTTAGAAGAACAAGTTTTAGGACCAATTGAAAATCCAATTGAAATGGCGCATGATTTTTCATCTTTAATTACTAAACTGGAGAATACAGAATATAAAAAAGAGTTTTCAAAAATTTATAAAAATGGAATTACAAGAGATAATATTGCTAATGCTCTTGCAGAATTTGAAAAAACATTAATTACTCCAAACTCTAGGTTTGATAAGTTTTTAAATGGTGATAAAAATTCTTTAAGTGATTATGAAAAAGAAGGATTTGAACTTTTCAAAGGAAAGGGATGTATTACTTGTCATCATGGTATAAATATAGGTGGTAATCATTATAATAAGTTTGGAACAATAATGGATGTTGATAATAATAATCTTGGTTTATATAATATAACTAAAAATGAAGATGATAAATATTATTTTAAAGTGCCAAGTTTAAGAAATATTGAGTTAACTGCACCTTATTTACATGATGGCAGATTTGATTCTTTAGTTGAGGTTGTTAAAATTATGTCATTAGTTCAACTAGGACGTCCAATAGAAGAGAGTGAAATCCTTAAGATTGTAGCTTTTTTAAAAACTTTAAATGGGGAAGTTAAAATTATTGAAGATATAAATTATGAATAAAAAAAAAGATATATTTAATTTACTTTTGTTCTTTTTTACAAGCATTATAATTTTATTATTTTATTATCTATATAACTTAGCAAATAGTACAAAAAACTATAATTTTTATAAAAGCAGTATTTCTAGTTTAATTGCTGTAAATCAATCTTTTAATGATTTTTTAATAAAAAAAGATAAATTTAATAACCTTGATTTAATTGTAAAAGATATTAATAGCTTTGAAAAGATATTAAATAGTCTTTTAAAGAGTGATTTAAAAAAGGAGTTTGGAAATAAAATTTATAATGAAGTTTTAGATATCTCAAGTATTTATAAAAAGAAAGTTCTTTTATTAGAAAGATATAAATCTAGAGAAACTGCTAATTTAAACTCTATTCTTTACATTTATGAATTAGATCAATATTTTTTAAAAAATAAAAAAATTGATGATGAAGTAAAACTAGTAATAAAAACAACACTCTTTATGCTAATGCAAAAATTTATTAATTTAAATGATAATAAGATTTATATTTTAGAAAATCTTGAATTCATAAAAAATGCAAATGATAAATTATCTTTAGAGAGTTTAAATCATCTTTATGTACATTCTAAAAAAATATTGGAAAATATCGATTATCTTAATACTTTATCTAAAGATTCTCTAGCTTTAAAAATGAATAAAAAATTAGAAGAGTTAAATAATATACTTATTGAAAAATATGATAAGCAACTTTTTCATCAATTCTTAATCTCTTTTTTCTTTTTTATATCAATTATATTTGTACTTCTTATGATTTACAGAGAAAATAGAAAATCTTCAAAAATTAAAAATGAATTATTTGCATTTAAGTATGCACTTGAAAATAGTGACAACTCTATTGTTTTAACTGATAAAGATAGAAATATTTTATATGTTAATGATAATTTTGAAAAAAACACAGGATTTTTAAAAAATGAGATAAAGGGATTAAAACCTACTATTTTAGGATCAGAAAAAACTCCTAGTGAAACATTTGACGATTTAAATAAAAAATTAAATGCTGGGAAAAGTTGGGTTGGAGAATTTATTAATAAAAGAAAAGATGGAACTCTTTTCTACGAAAAAGCTTCAATTGTACCAATTTTTATTGATAATGAAGTGCAAAACTATTTAGCAATAAAACTTGACATTACAAAATATATTGAACAAAATGAAAGTATCAAACTCTCTTCTATTGCTTTTAACAACATTCAAGAAGGTATTTTAATTTGTGATAGTTTAAAAAGAATTATTACTGCAAATGATGCCTTTGAATCTATAACAGGGTACAAAAAAAGTGAATTAATAGGAAATAAACCAAATATTTTTAAATCAAATCTACAAGATAAGTTTTTTTATAAGAGATTATGGAATGAATTAAATGTAAAAGGTAGATGGAAAGGAAGGGTTTATGACAAAAATAAAAATGGAGAAGTTATTCCATTTTGGTTAAATATTTCTGTAGTAAAAGATAAAAATAATAAAATTTTAAAATATATAGCTGTACATACTAGTTTAAAAGAGATAATTGATTCAGAAGAAAAAGCTAATTTCTTGGCATATCATGATAGTTTAACAAGCTTACCTAATCGAATAAAACTTGAAGAAGAGCTTGAATATTCTATCTCTTTTGCATCAAGAAATAATTCAAATTTATTTGTTCTTTTTATTGATCTTGATAGATTTAAAAATATTAATGATACCTTAGGACATAGTATTGGAGATAAATTATTAGTTGTAGTTGCAAATAGAATTAAAAAAGTGTTAAGAGATACAGATACCATAGCAAGAATGGGAGGAGATGAATTTATTGTTGTTCTTGATTCTAGTGTAACAAAAACATCTGCTGGATATGTATGCGAAAAAATATTAAATGTTATAAAAGAAACTATTAAAATTGAAAATAATAGTTTAAATACTAGTGGAAGTATTGGTGTTGCAATGTATCCTGATGATGGAAAAGATATTGTTACATTAATTAAAAATGCAGATACTGCAATGTATCATGCTAAAAAACTTGGTAAAGATACCTATCAATATTATGATAAACAATTATCTTTGGCTGTGCATGAGCAGTTGCTTATTGAGCAGGCTTTAAAAGATGCAGTTACAAAGAAGGAGTTATTTTTAAATTACCAAGCTCAATATAATTTAAAGAGCAAAGAAGTTGTGGCTTTTGAAGCTTTAGTTAGATGGGTGCACCCAATGCTTGGTTTTATTTCTCCTGAAAAATTTATTTCAATTGCTGAAGATACGGGTGATATTGTTGATATTGGTAAATTTATATTTGAAAGAGCATGTAGAGATTTCGTAGAGTTTAGAAAAATAAATAAAAATCTTAAATATATAGCTATTAATATCTCTAGTATACAATTTAAAGACAAAAATTTTGTAAAAGATATCTCAAATATAATTAACAAGTTTGGATTAAAAGCTAAAGAAGTTGAACTTGAAATTACTGAAAGATATATTATGGAGTTCTCTACTTTAAATATGCAAACAATTAATGATTTAAGAGAATTAGGTTTTAGATTTTCAATTGATGATTTTGGAACGGGTTATTCTTCTTTAAGTTATTTAACTAAACTTCCAATTGATGTAATAAAAGTTGACAAATCATTTATCGATAGAACACCTAGTGATAATAATAATGTTCAGATCTCAAGAGCAATTATAGCTTTATCAAAAAGTTTAGGATATAAAGTTATTGCAGAAGGAATTGAATATATTGAGCAAGAAGAGTTTTTAGAAACCTTAGATTGTAAATTAGGGCAAGGTTATCTCTTCTCAAAACCACTTAACTTCATTGATGCAGTAGAGTTTTTGAAGAGATGTTAACTATTTTTTATTTGGTATATATCTAAAAAATATATATAAAACTAATACCATTACAACAACAGTTGCAATAGACATAAAATTTATCTCAACATCAGGACTAATTCCTCTTTGATAGTTCTTAGGCATAAATAAAAACATTGTTGATAATAACATAAATGATGAAGTGATTACAGCAATTAAGTGTGCAAAAACCTTGTGAAATTTACTTATATAAAAATCTTTAACTATTTTCCATGTTAAAAATGATGCTGTAAATACAATAATTAATACAATGATTTTGTCATAATTTGGTTCCATTAAATTCCTTTAAAATTTCTTAGATATTCTAGGTATATCTAACTTAAATTGCTTTTAAATTACCTATCTTAATGAATATTTTTATTTAATATAATTGTAAATTTTGCCCCTTGATATCTCTTCTTTTTATAATCAAATTTAACATTTTCAACATTTATCTCACCATTTAAATGTTTTTTTATAATTTCTTCACACATATATAAGCCAATTCCTGTACCTTGTGACTTATGCTTAGTTGTAAAATAAGGCTCAAAAATCCTATGAATAATATCTTCTTTTATGCCTTTTGCATTGTCTATAATTTCGATATTAATTTTATTGGAGTCTTTTTTATTTGTAAAAATATTTATTAATATAAGTTTGACATTAATTTCTTCTTTAATTAAAGCATCTCTTGCATTATTTAGAATATTAATAATTACCTGCATTAATTCGTTTTCTAATGAATTTATTTTTATTTTTTCAATATTTTTTATTACTTCAATATTTTTTATTTTAAATTGAGTATTTATTATATTAAAGGAGTTTTCAATAAGATTAGTTGTAGAAAAAATCTTCATATTTGTTTCAGGTTTATAAAAATTTCTAAAATCATCTATTGTTTGAGATAAAAACTGTGTTGTATTATTTATAGTATCCATAGCTTTATAAAACTCTTTATCTGTTAAGATATTCATCTCTTTTTGTATTTTACTTCCTGTTGCAAGGGTTGAAATAGCAGATAGAGGTTGACTCCATTGGTGTGCTATATTTCCTATCATCTCCC
>JBFHGG010000014.1:0-42747 GCA_041583235.1 Halarcobacter sp. | reverse complement strand
GGAGGGATGCTACTTATAGCAATTCTTCCTTTCTTTTTGCCATTAAATGCTTTAATACCAGTTCATGGACTTACCCAAATGTCTAGTAACTTTAGCAGAGCAATTTTTGGATACAAATATGTAAAAGTAGAAACCATACCAAAGTTTTTATTAGGTTCAATTTGTGGAATTGCTGTTATTGCAACAATTTTATATTTTATATCTTTGGAATATGTCCCTTTATTTATTGGTGTTTATATTTTACTTTCTTTATGGAGTAAAAAATTTAATGATAAAATAAAAAGATATGAGAGTTACTTTCTTGTAGGTTTTTTACAAAGTGGTTTATCAATAGTTGTAGGAGCTACAGGACCTCTTACTATGACACTTTTATTAAAAGATTATGAAGATAAAGACGTAGTTGTTGCAACTGGTGCTGCACTTATGAGTATTACTCATACTTTAAAAGTTATTGTCTTTATGTTTTTTGGATTTGTATTTTTTGATTATATTGGCATTTTAATAGCTATGATTGTTTCTGCTGTTATTGGAAGCTGGACAGGAACACAATTAAGAGATAAAATAGATGGCAAGAAATTTGTTATGATTTTAAAAGTTTTACTAACAGCACTTGCAATAAAATTAATTGTAGGTTTATTTATTTAAAAAATAATCTATGTTAAGGATTAAAAGTGTCAGATGAATTATTATTAGGTCTTATTAGTTTTTTGACATCAACAATTGCTGGGGTTGTTGGCCTTGGTGGTGGTATGATACTTATTGCTATCTTACCCTCTTTTTTACCAATTAATGCAATAGTTCCTGTACATGGACTTACACAAATGTCTAGTAATTTAAGTCGTGCAATATTTGGATATAAAGATGTTAAATTTGAAGTAATACCTAAATATTTATTTGGCTCTATTTTAGGAGTATCTTTTTTTGCAATAATTTTGTATTTTATATCTTTAGAGTACGTTCCTCTATTTATTGGTATTTATATTCTTTTATCTCTTTGGAGTGATAAGTTTAATAAAAAGATTGAAAAATTTGAAAACTATGTTTTGATTGGATTTATACAAAGTGGCTTTTCTATTATTGTTGGAGCAACAGGACCAATTGCTACTACACTACTTGTAAAAGATTATAATGATAAACATGTAGTTGTTGCAACTGCTGCTGCATTAAAAAGTATTACTCATATTTTAAAAGTTTTTACTTTTATGATTTTTGGTTTTGTATTTTTTGATTATATTGGAGTTTTAACAACTATGATTATTGGGGCAGTTATAGGTAGTTGGGCCGGGACTAAACTTAGAAATATAATTGATGGTAAAAAGTTTATACTAATACTTAAGATAATACTCTCTTTAATGGCAATAAAATTAATAGTAGGATTATTTATATAATATAAATAAAATTAACTTTATATTATAATTTGCATAAGGAAATGATATGCAACTGATAAATAAATTAATTATATTCTCAATTTTCACGGCAGTTTTACTTAGCTCTTGTTCAAATAATCAAGTTGTTAAAGCAGAAAATTCTATACAAAAAGAACAAGAGATAAAACAAAAAGCAATGAAAGCCATAAAAACAGTTGGTGGAGCTTTCATGAATACTCTTAATCATAAAGTAAAAGAAGGTGGATTAACAAATGCTGCAAATTTTTGTTCTACAAATGCAATGGATTTAGAAAAAGAAGTCTCTAGAAACTTAGATGAGGGTGTTACTGTTAGAAGAATAACTGATAAAGCAAGAAACATAAGAAATGAAGCTAGTTTAGAAGAACAAGCTGTTTTAGAAGAACTTAAATTAAAAATATCAAATGGCGAAAAAGTAGATATATTAGTAAAACAAAAATCTGAAAAAAAGTATCAAGTATATAAACCTATTATAATGCTTGGAAAATGTTTACATTGTCATGGATCAAGTAGTAAAAGAAATTCTGAAGCATATAAAATAATCTCAAAAAAATATCCTAATGATAAAGCAATAAATTATGAAGCAGGTGATTTTAGAGGTGCTTTTTTAGTAGAGATTATAAGATAAATTTAATAAATTTAAAAAAATTAATAAAACTATTGACATTATAGAATATATGTTCTATAATGTTTCAAAAGGAAAACTTTTAAGGTTAGTAAATGAAAAATAAAATAAAAATAGATATAGTTTCTGATGTAGTTTGTCCTTGGTGTATTATTGGATATAAACGTTTAGAAAAAGCTATTCAAGATTTAAGTTTTGAAGATAAAATTGAAATTGAATGGCAACCTTTTGAACTTAATCCTAATATGCCTGAAGAAGGTGAAAACGTATTAGAACATGTGTCACAAAAATATGGGTTAAGTATAGATCAAGCACACGCTTCCCAAGAGAGTATTACTAAAAATGGTAAAGAACTTGGCTTTAAATTTGATTATTTTGATGAGATGAAGATTGTAAATACAAGAAATGCGCATATATTATTGGATTATGCAAAAGCTTTTGGAAAGCAAACAGAGTTAAAATTACGTTTAATAGAAGCTTTTTTTACCGAAAGAAAAGATATCTCAAATAAAGATATTTTATTAAAAGAGTTTAAAAGTATTGGCTTAGATGAAAAGAAAGCAGCTTTATTACTAGATGATGAAAATGCAAAAAAACAAATTCAAATAGAAGAATCGTTTTGGCATAATAAAGGAATATCTGCAGTTCCAACAATGATATTTAACAATAATTCAGTAATGAATGGTGCATATCCTGTTGAAACATATAAACAAGTTTTATCTGAATTATTTGATGTAAAATAGGAGAAAATTATGAATATAACACTCGCTTTCGATGTTTATGGAACATTAATTGATACAAACGGTGTAGAAAGTTTATTAAAAAAGTTTATAAAAGAAAAAGCAAGAGAATTCTCTGCCACTTGGAGATCGAAACAATTAGAATACTCTTTTAGACGAGGGCATATGCAAAACTATGTAAGTTTTGCAATTTGTACAAAACAAGCCTTAGATTATTCTTGTTTATTTCATAAAGTAAACTTAAGTGATGAACAAAAAGATGAACTGATGGCAATCTATTCTGTCTTACCAGCTTTTAGTGAAGTTAAAGAAGCATTAGAAAAATTTAAAGCAAAAGGTTTTAGATTATTTGCTTTTTCAAATGGAAAAAAAGATGCTGTAGAAAAACTTCTTAAAAATGCAGGTATTATAGATTTATTTTTAGGAATTGTTAGTGTTGATGACATAAAAACTTTTAAACCATCTCCTGGTGCTTATGCACATTTTCTAAGAAGTGCAGAAGCAAAAAGTGGTGAATCTTGGTTAATCTCAAGTAATCCGTTTGATGTAACAGGTTCAATTTCAGCAGGTATGAGATCAGCTTGGATTAAAAGATCTTCTGATGCAATTTTTGACCCTTGGGAAATCGAACCAACAATTCAAGCTAATTCATTATTAGAATTAGTACATATAATAGATTAATATACTGTCAAATTGCTAATTGACATTTTTCATCTTTATATCTAGTATTCGAAAAATATAAAAATAAAGAACAATATATGAAAAATTTATTTAAATCAAGAGAAGCCTTACTTTATGTAATGGCTATTTCTATGGTCTTTTCATTCTCAGCTTGGATGAGTTTATTAAATAACTTTGTTATTGAAGCTGCCTCTTTTAATGGAAGTCAAATTGGAATATTACAAAGTCTTAGAGAAATACCTGGATTTTTGGCTTTTACTGTAGTTCTTGCGATTGCTTTTATAGCTCAACAAAGACTTGCGTATATTTCTATGATATTATTAGGCTCAGGCGTTATGTTAACGGGTTATTTCCCTACAGCAATAGGTCTTTATCTTACTACAATTATTATGTCAGTTGGTTTTCATTATTTAGAAACTCTTAATCAATCTTTATCTTTACAGTGGCTTTCAAAAGATAAGGCACCGGTTATTTTAGGAAAAATTACTGCTGCTAAATCTTTTACAGGTCTTATTGCTTTTGTTTTAATTTATATTATGATGAAATTTTATTCTGTTGATTATAAATATGTATATATGGTTTTTGGAGGTACTACTTTAATAAGTGGGATTTTAGCATGGTTTGCTTTTGAACATTTTAAAGATGATATAGTTCAAGAAAAAAAATTAGTTTTGAAAAAAGAGTATTGGCTTTTTTATGTTTTAACTTTTTTTGCAGGTGCTAGACGTCAGATATTTGTTGTTTTTGCTGGGTTTTTACTTGTAGAAAAATTTGGCGTAGATATTCATAATATGGTTGCACTTTTATTTGTAAATTCTATTTTAAATATGTATTTAGCTCCAAAAATAGGAATGTTTATTACAAAGTTTGGAGAAAGGATTACATTAAGATTAGAGTATATTGGGCTTATTCTTGTATTTATTTCATATGCTTTTGTAGATAATTTATATATTGCTTTTTTTCTTTTTGTGCTTGATCATTTACTATTTTCTATGGCTATTGCACTTAAAACATATTTTCAAAAAATTGCAGATCCTAAAGATATTGCAAGTGCTAGTGCTATTTCATTTACTATAAATCACATAGCAGCTGTATTTTTACCTGTATTACTTGGACTTGTTTGGTTATATTCAAATTCTCTTGTATTTATCATAGGTAGTTTAATTGCCTTAATGTCTTTTGGTTTTTCTTTTTTAATCCCAAGAAATCCAAAAGAGGGTTTTGAAACTACATTGAAACAATTTTGACCTTTTTTATTCTTTTTTAGTTATTATAGAATATGCTAAATAAAAATGACAAAAAAGAAAAAAAAGTTTATTCATTAGAATATATTGAAAAAATATTTAGAGTAATTCCACTTACTTTTGTACTTATTTTATCTATAATTTCTATTTTTATAACTTTCGTAATTTTAGAATCAAAACAGAAACGTGATATAGATTTATTAAAACAAAACAAAATTTTACATAATGAGTTTGATAAAAAAGAAAAGTTATTAAATTTTTCAACAAAAATAGAAAATCGTGTAGATGGAGAAATATTATCTATAAATAAAATATTACAAGAACATACATATAAAATAATTGGTAATTTAAATAAAAGCAGTATTAATAGTAGATTTGACACAACAGTTGAGTTTTTACATAAATATGAAGATGAAAACAATATTGAAATTGTTTTTTTTCAAGAGAATAATCTAGATACAATTTATGGAGATGAAAAAATAGAGTTTTTATCAAAATTAATTTTTGGTAATATAAATGTTGTGTATAGAAATATTGTTTTACAATATATCTCTTCTCAAGGAAGATATAATATTCAAGAGTGGAAAAATGACTTAACAGGGGCATTAAAAGTTAGTTTTTTTGATTCTATTGAAATTAATGGGCAAAAGTTTTTTGTAGGTACATTTTCAAAAGTTAAAAATATGCGATATATTACAAAAAATCTTATAATCGAAGAAATTGATTTATTAAAAAAATCAGATGATTATTCCATATGGTTTTTGGATTTGATTACAAAACTAAGTTACAATTTTAATAATAAAAATAGTTATGATAGCGCAAATGTTATACTTTCAGATTTTAAAAATCAAAAAAAATATGAGATATTAAATCATTTTGATAAAAATGAAGAGATGTCAAATTCTTTTAATAATTATGCTTTATATAATTCAAAATTTAAATTTCTAATTTCAATAGATTATTCGAAAAAAATCTTAATAAATGAAAAAGAGATAAAAGATAAATATAATTCTTTTTTTAGTCTTATTAGTAGATATATTTTAATTATTACTTTTATCTTAATACTTTTTTTATTATGGTTTTCTAATTTCACAAAAAAGATTTTAGATAGATATAATAAAGAATTAGAAGATAAAACTAACTCTTTAACTCACTGGAAAAATAGATTTGAACTAGCAATTATTGCCTCTAATGATGGACTTTGGGATATTGACTTTACTAATGATAAAATTTACTTTTCAAAAAAATGGCTTGAAATATCAGGTTATGAAAAAGGTGAAATAGCAAAATTTTCAGATTGGTATTCTTTAATTCATAAAGATGATAGAGATAATGTGAAACTTTTATTTGATGAGATATTTTCAGATAAAAGATTTGATTTTATTTGTGAGTATAGACTTAAAACAAAAAATAGTGGTTTTAAGTGGATACTTGCACGTGGAAGATTATTTAAAGATAAAGAGCATAAAAGAATGCTTATGATGTCAATGGATATTGATAAAAGTAAAAGAATGAAAAAAGAGCTTTTAGATATTGAGCTATTAGTAGAAGATGGTAAAATAGTACTATTTAAACTTTTTAATGATGAAAATTTAAGTGTTAAATATATATCAAAATCAATTAAAAATTATGGATATAACAAACAAATGTTTGAAAATAAAGAGATGACTTTTCTTGATTTTATATATGAAGATGATATCAATATTGTAAAGGTTGCAGTTAATGCAGCTATAAATCACGATTTAAAAGATTTTGCTTTTGTATGTAGAGCTTTAAATGCTGCTAATGAAATTAGATGGATTTCATGTAGAATTTTGCTTTTAAAAGATTATTCTGGAAATGTAGTTAATTTTTATGGATATATTAATGATATTACAAAGATAAAAGTTAGTGAAGAAGAATTGAAATTAAAAGTAGAAGAAGAGTTATTTAAAAATAGACAAAAAGATAGACTTTTAATTCAACAAAGTAAACTAGCAGCTATGGGAGAAATGCTTGGAAATATTGCTCATCAATGGAGACAACCTTTAAATAATGTATTTTTATTTTTACAATTTTTAAAAGATAATTATAAAAATGAAAATGCAAAAATGCAAATAGTCAATAAATATTTCGACAAATCCTTTGTTCAAATAGAGTACATGTCCCAAACTATTGATGATTTTAGAAATTTTTATAAACCTTCTAAACATAAAACAGAGTTTTATATTGTAAATGCAATTAACTCAACTTTAGAGATTATAAGAGCACAACTTAGAAATGATAATATTGAAATTATTACAAATATAAGAGATACAGTTTTAAATAATTATGAAAATGAGTTAAAACAATCTTTTTTAAATATTTTAAATAATGCTCAAGATGCACTAAAACAAAAAAAAGAAAATGAAAATTTTCAAGCCTATATTAAAATTGAAACAAAAATTGTAAAAGATAATTTAGAAATTTATATAGAAAATAATGGTGGACATATAAAAGAAGATACTATTTCAAGAGTTTTTGAACCATATTTCACTACAAAATTTGAAACACAAGGTACAGGAATAGGACTTTATATGACAAAATCTATTATAGAAACAAATATGAATGGACAAATTATTGTTCAAAATATAAATGATGATAAAGTGTGTTTTAAAATTACACTGCCACTTAAGTCATAGGAGAAAATAATGAGTAATAAAATTACAAGAGTATTATTGGTTGAAGATGAAGAGGATGCAAGAGAAATATTGGGATTTTATCTTGATACTGTTTTTGATGAAGTTATAAGTGTAAGTAATGGACAAGAAGGATTTGATATATTTTTAAATAATTATGAAAATAAAAAACTTTTTGATGTAATTGTAACAGATATAAAAATGCCTCAAAAAGATGGCCTTACTATGCTTGAAGAAATTAGTGTAATAAATGAAAAACAAAAATTTATAATAATATCTGCTTTTAAAGATGAAGAATATTTATTTAGATCAATAAATTTAAATGTAATAAGTTATTTTGTAAAACCTCTAGTTGTTGAAAATATTATGCAAATATTAAAAAAGCTTAAAAAATCAATTTTAGAACCAGCCCCTTTAGAAGCTATTGAAGAAAGAACAGTAAAACAAATAAAAATAAATAAGACTTACACTTATGATAAATCAAAAAATATTTTATATGATGGAAAAGATATGGTGAATTTCTCAAAAAAAGAGACATTACTATTAAAAGCATTAATAAACAAAAAAGGTGAGATAAATACAAATGAAAAATTAAAAAAAGATGTATGGAATGATATTAATACTTCAGATGCAACTTTAAGAACAGTAATAAAAAGAGTAAAAGATAAAATTAGCAAAAATGACTTTATTGTTTCAAAAAAAGGGCGTGGTTACATAATTGAATGAAATAAAGAGCCTAATAATGGCAAATTAAATTAAATTTATAAATTTGAAACAATTTTGAAACAATATTTGAAATTCTATGTTATACTTTCAGTGTAAGAAAAAAAAGGGGATTACAATGAAATTAGAATTATTAAAAAAATTAGCTATTAGTTCAGTACTAGTTACATCACTAATTACAAGTGCAAATGCAAATAAAGAAGAAAAATATGTAATTGCAACTGCAAGTACAGGTGGAACTTTTTATCCTGTAGGAGTTGGTATTGCAACAATTGCATCATTAAAATTGGCAAAAACAAAAAAGCTTACATTTTCAGCTATTACATCTGCAGGAAGTAATGAAAATGTTGATATGCTTGATAAAGGTGAAGTGAATTTTGCAATTTTACAAGGTTTATATGGTTCTATGGCTTGGCAAGGAAAAGCTAAGTATGAAGGAAATGCAAAGAAAAATTTAAGATCAATTTCTATGTTATGGCAAAATGTTGAGCAGTTTACTATTAAATCAGATTATGCAAAAACAGGAAATATTAAAGATATTAAAAATCTTTATGGTGAGAGATTTTCTATAGGTGGAAGAAGTTCAGGCTCTAGAGTATCTTCTGAAACTATTTTAGATTCTCTTGGAATTGATTATAGTAAAATGAATTTACAATACCTAGGATATACACCTAGTTCAACTGCACTTCAAGATGGAAAAATTGAAGGTATGACAACTCCTTCAGGACCTCCAACATCTGCTGTTACAAATGCTTTTGCATCTATTGGAAATGATAAAATTAAAGTACTTGATTTTAGTGCAAATGATTTGAAAAATATTAATAATAATTATCCTGTATGGACTTCTTTTACAATAAAAGCAGGGACATATCCTGGACAAACAAAAGATATTAATACAATTGCACAACCAAATTTATTAGTTGTTACAAAAGATACTCCTGAAGAGACTGTTTATTTATTAACAAAAACTATTTATGAAAACTTACCTTTCCTAAATACAGTTCATAAAGCAACAAAAAGTATGTCAATTGAAAAAGCAATTGCAGGTCTTCCTATGCCACTTCACCCTGGAGCAGCAAGATTCTATAAAGAAAAAGGTATTAATATCCCTAGTTCTTTAATAAGTAAATAAAAATATTAAGAAGAGTTTTTCTCTTCTTAATAATTCTACTAATTTATACACTACCTAAGTAATTAAATATTGTTTAGTTAGTGTATACAATTTAAACAAAAATCAATTTCAAATTTGGGGACAAGATAATGATAACAATAAAATATTTTAAAGAAATAACTTTTATTTATGCAATTTTTATATCACTTTTTCATTTTGCAGTGAATATTTGGGGAGGAATTAGTGATTTATGGTTCAACTCTGCTCACTTCGCTCTTTTAGCATCATTGGGCTTTTTAACATATGAAGCAAGTAAAGAAGAAAACAAGGTAAGTATTTTAAACCTAATATTTGCTGCTTTATCATTATGTACTTTCTTTTATATGATGTTTTTTGAGGAGAGTTTATATGAAGTTGCAAATTCTCAAATGAGAATGAGTGACTTGATAGTTGCTGCTATGACTATTGCTCTTGCTACAATAATGGTAAAAAAATCAACAGGTTATATTATTCCTGGTATTATCATTTTTTGTATAGCATATTTGTTATTTTTAGGACAACATATTGATGGTATTTTTGCTTTTGCTGGAATGAGTTATGAAAGATTTTTATATAGAATGTTCTACACAAGTGAAGGACTATTTGGACCAATTGCGACTATATCTTCCACTTATGTATTTATGTTTATTCTATTTGCTGCATTTTTACTAAAATCAGGAGCAGGAGATTTTATAGTTGATTTATCAGATGCCATTGCAGGAAAGTTTACAGGTGGGACTGGTCATGTTGCAGTTTTTTCATCTGCCCTTATGGGAACAATATCAGGTTCAGCTGTTGCTAATACAGTATCAACAGGATCTATTACAATTCCAATGATGAAAAAAGCTGGGTTTAAAGGAACTTTTGCAGCTGCTGTTGAAGCAGCCGCAAGTACAGGTGGACAAATTATGCCACCAATTATGGGAGCTGGGGCATTTATTATGGCTCAAATGACACATATTCCATTTGTTACTATTATTGCTGTTTCTGTTCTTCCTGCAATTTTATATTTTGCATCAATTTCTGTTTATATACATATTCATGCAAAAGAGAATAATATTAAAGGAAGTGATAATAATATTAAAATTCTTCCACTTTTAAGAGAAGGTTTTCATTTTATTATTCCTTTATCTACTTTAGTTGGACTTTTAATTTATGGCTTTACTCCAACATATGCAGCAGGTATTGCTATTGTTGCAATTATTGCTTCATCATATTTAACAAAAAATAAAAGAATGGGAATTAAAGAAATTCTTGGAGCATTAGCACTTGGAAGTCAAAATATGATTGTAACTGGAGTTTTACTTATTGCCGTTGGTGTTATTGTTGGAATTATTAATATTTCTGGTGTTGGAATTACCTTTTCTCAACTTATTATGGAATGGTCAGGTAACTCTTTACTAATTGCAATTATTTTAATAGCAATAGCTTCTCTTGTTCTTGGAATGGGATTACCTGTTACTGCTTCATATGTTGTGTTATCTGTTTTATCAGCACCTGCTCTTGTAGGGCTTATGTTAAGTCCTGAAATGGCTGCCCTTGTAAATGCAGGAATTGAAATTCCAGAAGTTACAATGTATTTATTGTCAGCACACTTAATTATATTTTGGTTGTCTCAAGATTCAAATCTTACTCCACCTGTTTGTCTTGCCGCATTTGCAGCCGCAGCTATTGCAAAAACTCCACCTATGAAAACAGGTCTTGTTTCATGGAAAGTTGGAAAAGGAATGTATATTATTCCTATGTTATTTGCCTTTACTCCACTTGTAACAGGAACTTGGACTGAAAGATTTGAAATCTTTATTTTTGCTATCTTTGGAATTGCAGCTTTTGCAATTGTAATGGAAGGTTATTGGGATAAGAAAATGCCTATTTTAGAAAGATTTGTATTTGCCATTTCTGTTGTTTTACTTTTAACTCCAGATAGTGCTTTTAATATAGAAAGTTATTTTGCTATAGTTAATAATACACATATTATAGGAATGGCAATATTTATTGTAGCAATGGGATTACATAAAATGATGGTAAAGGAAGGAAAAAAATATGCAAACGTTAATTAATACATTAGAAAGTTGTGGTTATAAAGTTCATTTTGTTCAAACAAAAGAGGATGCATTTGAATTATCTTCTTCAATGATTGAAAGTGGTATGAGCGTAGGACTTGGAGGTTCTACTACAGTAAAAGAGATAGGCCTTTTAGATTCATTAATCGCAAGAAGTGATATTACTCTTTTTAATCAATATGAAAAAGGTATTCCAATGGAAGAGAATACTAGAAGAAGAAGAGAAGGTATGCTAACTGATATTTATGTTACTGGAACTAATGCAATTACAAAAGATGGAAAACTTGTTAACGCAGATGGTAGTGGAAATAGAGTTGCTGCACTTATTTTCGGACCAAAAAAAGTTTTAATTGTTGCAGGTGTTAATAAAATAGTTGATACTTTAGAAGATGGTTTTAAAAGATTAATGGAAGAAGCAGCAACAAAAAATGTTGAGAGAATGAATAATTTAGCAAAATTAAATGGAAAAGTACCAAGACATAATCTTGATAATATAGCAAATAAGTTTACTTATATAAAAGCAGATGAAAAAGATAGAATAAATATTATTTTAGTAAATGAAGAATTAGGATATTAAAATAATAAATGATTAAATCAAGCTTCTAAATACTGTATAAATTATAAAAGTTAAGATATAATTACTAGAAAAGGAACTTGAATGTCAAGATTTATTTTATTATTTATATTAATTTTGATTTTCAATGCCTGTTCTAAAACAAAAAATGAAGATATTAAAATAGGTTTTATAGCTGGACTTAGTGGAAAATATTCTGCTTTAGGTACTAATATTAGGGATGGTTTTATTCTAGCTTTTGAAGAGATAGACTATACAATAAATGGGAAAAAAGTAAAAATCATTGAAAAAGATGATAAACAAGATGAAAAAGTAGCAAAAAGAATTATTGATAATTTTGTAAAAGATAATATAAAATTAATTGTAGGAAATACTACAAGTTCAATGACAAAAATTAGTTTTCCTATTATAAATAAACAAAAAGATTCACTTCTTATTTCTGCAACTGCTAGTGCAGATGACTTTTCCAAAAAAGATGATAATTTCTTAAGAATTCAAGTTGAAAATTCAAATAAAAAGTTTAAGAGTTTAAAAAAATATATTAGTAATTATAAAAATATCGTTTTTCTTTATGATTCAAAAAATAAAGTTTATGTTGATGGTTATGAAAAATATTTTCAAAAAATACTTTTTGAAAAATGGGGAAAAGGATTTGTAGCAAAATTTGATATTAATAAATCCTATGAAGATATTGTAAATAAGTTAAAAGTAGTAGATAATAACTTAATATTGGTTGTTGCAAACTCTATTGATAGTGTGAATATAATTCAATACCTAAGAGTAAATAAAATTAATACACAAGTTGTCGTTTCTGGTTGGGCAAAAAGTAATGAATTTATTCGTAATGGAGGAAAGGCTGTGGAAGGAGTCATTTTTTCTACTGAATATGATGAAAATTCAAAAGAAAGAAAATATTTAGATTTTATTGAATTATTTAAAAAAACTTATAAACGAACTCCTTCTGTTATATCAGGACAAGGTTATGAACTTGGAAAAATTTTAATAAAAAACCTTTCTGTTTCAAGTGATATTTCTACTTTAAAAGAGAGAATAATTAAAGAAAAAATTTATAAAGGCTTACAAGGTGATATTATCTTTGATAAATATGGTGATGTTACTAGAGAGTATTTTATGATGCAAGTTAAAAATGCAGAATATATAAAGATTGACAATGATGAAAAAAAGTAGCTTAAAATCTAAAATTATACTCTATTTTATTATCTTTACTACTATTCCTCTTATCTTATCTTCTACATGGATTTTGTTTGAAATGTATAAATCTAAAGAAGAATCAGTTTTAAAAAAGCATTTACAATTATTAAAAATAGTTAAAAGTGAATCTGATGCTATAGCATCAAATATTGAAAACATAGGAGAATATCTTAAAAAATCGCATTCTATAGGAAATCATCATTCTCTTGATACTTTAATTGGCTTGCAAAAAAATATCTCTACAGTATTAATTTTAAATAATAATGGATTATTAGTAGATTTTTCTACTAGAATTAAAAATAATAATCTATTTAAAGGTTTTGATTATTCAAATACAAAATATTTTAAAAGTGTTAAAAATGATAATAAACCATATTGGTCAGATGTTTACTTATCAAATACAAGTTTAAAGCCAGAAATCTCATATAGCTTGAAAGTTGATAAGGAACATTTAGCTGTAATAATAATTGATCTAGGAATTTTAAATGATTTTGCTAAAAAATTTAAAAGTGATGACGGAAGTACTATGGTTAGAATTATGGATAAAGAGGGGATATTTTTAGCAAATCCTGATCATGTAGATTATATTTTACAAAGAAAGTCCATAAGAAATACTATTTTATATAAAAATCATATATCAAAAGATCAAGAGAATCAGCAAATAATATTTAATGGTTTTCATAAAGATAAACATATTGGAGTTTATGGAATAAGTGGAAAGTTAAAGTGGTATATATTTGTAAGAGAATCATATGATTTTTTATTTAAATCTTTTAATAACCTTTTGTTATTTATTGGTTTTTTTATGTTTTTATTGATTTCTCTTTCTATTTATTTCTCTCTTAAATTAATTAAATCTATTTTAAAGCCATTAGATGTATTAATCTCTAATATGAATAATATGACACATGATAAATATTGTAATAATACAGAAAAGACTGATTATATTGAGCTTGATAACTTACTTAAAAACTTTATCTTTATGCAAGAAAAAGTTAGATGTAGAGAACAAGAAATTTTTACAGAGATGAAAAAAAATAGACAAAAAGATATTCAATTATTTGAACAATCAAAAATGGCTGCAATGGGTGAAATGATAGGTAATATTGCCCATCAATGGAGACAACCCTTAAGTATAATATCAACTGCTGCAACGGGTATGCAAATGCAAAAAGAGTATAATATACTTTCAGATGATAGTATAAATAGTTCATGCGAAATAATTAATACTCAAACACAATATTTATCAAAAACAATTGAAGATTTCAAAAATTTTATTAAAGGTGAAAGAGTTTTAGAAACTTATGATTTAAAAGAGTGTATGGAAAGCTTTATAGAATTAATAAGCCCTAGTGCAAAAAGTCACAATGTGAAGTTAATATTAAATTTGGAAGATGGAATAAAAATCAAAGGTTTTCCAAGTGAATTAAAACAAGGATTAATAAATATTTTTAATAATGCAAAAGATGTTTTAATGAATTTAGATGATGAAAATAAACTTTTATTTATAAGTACAACTAAAAAGAAAAATAGTGTAAGTATTAATATAAAAGATAGCGGAGGTGGAATACCTGAAGATATTTTATTTAAAATATTTGAACCTTACTTTACAACAAAACATAAAAGTAATGGTACAGGCCTTGGTCTTCATATAGCATATAGTATTATTGTTGATGGAATGAAGGGATTAATTACTGCAAGAAATGTAAAATACAGATATAATGGGAAAAAATATCAAGGAGCTAATTTTAATATTGTTATTCCCCTAAATAGTGAGAATTAAATTTTTTAGAACTGCAATTTTTTTAAATAGTCACTGATTTTTGGAATATAATCTTTTCTACATACTAGGCATGTTGGAATATATGCAGTTTTTTTATTTAATTTTGTAATTTTGAGTTCTTCACTATATCCTAGTTTATCAACTAAATTTGTAGGAAGTAAAGTTTTCCCCATTCCAGCTTTGACACAAGCTAAAATTGTTTCTAAACTTCCAAAAGCTAGACTTTTTTCAATAATCTCACCTTTTTGTATATAATAGTTTTTTAAAAACTCGTCATAAGCACAACCCTCTTTAAAGGATAAAATTACATTTGGTGCATTTGTATCTTTTGGTTCTAAGATCGCTATCTCTTCTTCATATTTTTGTAAGATTATAAGCTCTTCATTTAAAGGCTCACCACTTACAAAAGCTACATCTACTTTATAGTTTAACAGTAGTTGAATCATATCTCTTGTAGTTCCTGTTAAAAGCTCAAGTTGTGTGTTTTTATAATCTTTATGAAGTTTCATTAAAAAGGATGAAATACGAACCGCTGCATTACAATCAGTTGAGCCAACAATTAATTTTTTTTGTTCTTGTAGATTTTGCATATCTAAGATTGCATCTTCAACTTTTCTTACTATTTCAACTGCGTGTTTAAAAAGTTTTTCACCTTCAGCAGTTAAAATGACACCTTTAGGAACACGATGAAAAAGTACTTGTCCTATAGATTTCTCAAGTTGTTTTATTCTTGAAGTTACATTAGATTGTGCAAATCCAAGCTCTAAAGCCCCTAAGGATATACTTTTATTATTTGCAACTGCTACAAAAACTTTTAATAAATTTGAATCCATATCACTTTTCCTTATATCACTTATCATGATTTTATATTTGACATTCCATCACTTTTGGTGATAGTATACAAAATATTTAAAAAAAAGGGAAGTGCTTTATGAATTTAAATTTATTTGATAGAAATAATAATGCTTCAATATTAATTGCTGGAATTTTAGCTGTAATTATAGGTCTTGGTGTTGCAAGATTTGCTTTTACTTCTCTATTGCCTCCAATGCTTGAAGGTTTTCTAAGTCTTACTTATGCAGGAATCTTAGCTTCAGTTAATTTTGCAGGTTATTTAAGTGGTTCTATTTTTTCAATGTTTATAAAAGATATTAATCAAAAAGTTATTCTTTTTAGATTTGGTATGTTTTTAGCTATTGTAAGCACACTTATTTTAGGTATTTCTACAAATGAAACAATTTGGTTTATATCAAGAATAATTGCAGGATTTGCAGCTGCAATGGTTTTTGTAGTAGGTTCTGCCATAGTTATGACAAAATTAAATTTTGAAAATAAAACAAAAGCTATGGGAATACATTTTTCTGGAATTGGTTTTTCTATTTTGACGACAGATTTAATTTCAAGAGCTGTTTTAAATTCAGGTGGTTCATGGGAAGATTCTTGGATAGTACTAACTATCTTTGCTATTATTGCTTCTTTATATTCTATGTATATTTTATCTTTTGATAAAAAAGTAGAAACAAAAGTTGTTAAGCATAAATTTGATAAATCACTTTTTTCTTTTTTTGTTATTTTAATTATAATGGCATATTTTACAGAAGGTGTAGGCTTTGTAGTTCAAGGAACTTTTTTACCTGATATTATTAACTCTCTTGAAGGCTTAGAAGGATATGGAAATCTTACTTGGACTTTAGTTGGACTTGCTGGAATTCCTTCTTGTATTATTTGGATGAGATTAGCTCATAAATATGGAAGCGTTAATATTATAATTATCACACTTTTTATTCAGATGATTGGAATTTTAATTCCAACAATGACTTCAAATATATATTTAAATCTTTTATCAGGAGTTTTATTTGGTGGGACTTTTGTGGGACTTGTAGGAATGTTTATGAATTTAGGTGGAAAATTAGCTGCTAAAAACCCTGTTGTTTTAATGGGAGCGGTTACTACTTCATATGGAATAGGACAAGTAATAGCACCACTTTATTCAGTATATTTTATTGAAAAATATGGCTCTTATGATTATGCTTTATATCTAACAGCACTTATTGTTTTTGGAGGAATTTTACTTTTACTTTTCTCAAAAACAATAATGAGTGAAGAGCAAAAAAAATTATAATAAAAAAATTCAAAAAAAGGGAGATTATAAAAATGCCAATAATTAATGTAAAGATGACACATGAAGATGGTGGTGCTACAAAAGAACAAAAAGAGATTCTTTCACAAAAATTAACAGATGTTTTTGTAGAAGTATTTGGACGAGGAGAAAAAACTTGTGTTGTTACTATTGATGAAATATCAACAGATAATTATGCAATAGGTGGAGAAACAGTTACTAATCTAAGAAAAGTGAATTAATAAGTATACAAATAAAGTTTTACCTTTAAAATTATTTATGATAGAATTATAAAAAATAAAAAGGAAATTATATGTTCGTAAAGTTAAATGACAGAGTTTACTTAAACATCGCAAAAATCACAAGAACTAAAATTGACCATGTAGAAGATGGAATTAGAGTTAGATTTTATGAAGGACAAGAGCAAGTTGCTAAATCACAAAGATTTGAAGAAGTTAAAGACGCTGAAAAGTGGCTTCAAAAACTTCTAAAAAAACTTTCATAATTAAGTAAGAGCAAAAGGCTCTTACTTAAATTACTTTTTTAATTACTACTTACTTTAAATCACACTTTTAACCCTCTTTTCAATGCTAAACTTCTTTAACATAAAAGGAGAATATATGTTAGCAGAAATAAATGACTTTCTAAATAACCTTATATGGGGTAATATTTTAATATATTTACTACCAGCATTAGGTATATTTTTTACAGTGAGTTCTAGGTTTGTACAGTTTCGGTACTTTTTTAAGATGTTTAATATTTTAAGACATACTGAACATGATAAACAAGGGCACATTAGTTCTTTCCAAGCTTTAATGCTTAGTGTTGCTGGTCGTGTAGGTGGTGGTAATATTGCAGGTGTTGCAGTTGCTATTACTTTAGGTGGTCCAGGAGCAGTTTTCTGGATGTGGATGATTGGTCTTATTGGTATGAGTACAAGTTTCTTTGAGTGTTCATTAGCTCAGCTTTATAAAGAAAAAGATGCTGAAGATTCTGGTGTTTATAGAGGTGGACCAGCATATTATGTTACTAAAGCTTTAGGACTAAGATGGGTTGGTATAATTATTTCTATTTTAATTATGATTACTTTTGGTTTTGCTTTTAATGCAACACAATCATTTATTATCACAACTTCATTTGAATCTTCTTTTTCTATTCCAACATGGATGACTGGTACTGCATTAACTATCTTCTTTGCTTTAGCTATTTTTGGTGGTATTAAAAGAATTACTAAGTTTTCAGAAGTTATTGTTCCAGTTATGGCAGTAGGATATTTACTTATTGCTATTGTTGTTATTGCCTTAAACTTATCGGAAATACCAGATTTAATTACTATGATTGTATCTGAAGCATTTAATCCAAGTTCTGCAATTGGTGGTGGTATTGGTGCTGTTATTTTACAAGGTGCTAAAAGAGGTATGTTCTCAAATGAAGCTGGATTAGGTTCTGCTCCAAACGTTGCTGCTGTTGCCTTTGTAGCTCATCCTGTTCAACAAGGTATAGTTCAGTCATTCTCTGTATTTATTGACACAATTATTTTATGTTCTTGTACTGCATTTATTATTCTTTTATCAGGTGTATATCAACCAGGAGTTGAAGGTATTGAAGGAGTATTGCTTACTCAAAATGCTTTAATTGAGCATGTAGGACCATTTGGTGGATATTTTGTGACAATTGCTTTATTATTATTTGGTTTTTCTTCTATGTTATATAACTATTACTTAGCAGAAAATTCACTTAACTTTTTTACTAAAGGGAATACATCAGCGTTTAATGTATTTAGATTAGTAGTTGTTGCTTTAATTATTTGGGGGTCATTCCAAGATTTAGGTTCTGTATTCTCATTTGCTGATCTTTCTATGGGATTATTAGCTGTGATTAATTTAATTGTTATTGCATTATTATATAAACCTGTTTTACAATTAATCAAAGGTTATGATAGACAACTTAAAGAGGGTAAAAAACCAGTTTTAAGATATGACGATTATGAAGAGTTTAAAATTGATAGAGAAATTTGGAAAGAAATCGTTGATAATATCAATGATGATAGAGCAAAGGCCAAAGTAAAAGCTTAAAATTTTTATTTAAATTACATGGAAAAAAAATGAAAAAAAAAGTAGGAATAATTACAGGTTCAGGACCTGAAGCTGGAATTGATTTATGGCAAAAAGTTTTATATGAAAATAAACAATTTCTTAAAGATGAATATCAAGGGGATTTAGATGCCCTTGATATTACAATTCTTTCAATTCCCCAATTAGGTCATTCAATGGAACTTGAAAAAAATTATGATATGGTTTGGAAAACTTTAAAAAAAGCAGTTGAAGATATTTGCCAAAGAGTGGATTATTTTGTTATTGCTTGTAATACTTTAAATGTTTATGAAAATAAGATTGAAGAGTTAGGATATAAAGATAAGTTTTTATCTACACTTGATGTAGTAAAAGCTTATATAAAAGAAGAAAACTTAGAAGATATTGCAATAATTGGAGCCTTTCCTGTTATTGAAATGAAAGAGTTCTCAGTTTTTAAATCTTTAAATGAAACTTTTAATGTTGAGGTTCCTAAAAAGTTTGAGAAAGTTCAAAATCTAATTTATAGTGTAAAAAAATTAGGTGGTGATAATCATCAAGTCATAAATGATTTTAGATATATTGTAGATTCATTAAGCTCAAAAAATGTATTTTTAGCTTGTACTGAACTTCCTCTAATAAAATTAATATATAAAAATAAGAATTTAATTGATGTAAGCCAATTATTAGCTAGAAAATTAGTTAAATTAGCTTTTCACAGCTAGTTTTTAATTAAAATTTGACATTATATCCATATGAATTTATAAGTTAAAGGCTAAAAATGTTTAATAAAGAAGGAATACCTTTTTTTATAATTATAATACCTTTTTTAAGTATTATTTTTTTAGCTTTTTTTTCAACCTCATATTATTTAAAACTTTCAGAAGAGAACTTCAAAATTGATTTAATAGAATTTAAAAAATCTTATATTTCAAATATTAATAATAATCAAAAAGATTTGGAATTGAAGATTAAAGAAAAAATAAATAGATTAAAAATAAGAGAAGATAAGTTTATAGATTTTATGATTACTTTAACTTCTACTGTATTAGTATTTATGGCACTTTTTTCATATTTAATGACATTTATTATAACTGATGTAATAAAGAAATACAAGAAACAAGTTCAAATGAAAGAAGAAAAATTACAAAATTTAAATAAAACATTGGCCTTAAAGGTTCAAAATGGAATTGAAGATGGGAAAAGAAAAGATAAAGCAATATTAGAGCAATCTAAATTAGCAAGAATGGGGTCAATGATCTCAATGATTGCACATCAATGGAGGCAACCTCTAACAGAACTTTCAGGTATTTTAATGGAACTAGAAACTGCAACTAGATTTAAAAAAGTTAATGATTCACATATTTTAGATTCCCTTGAAAAAAGTGATAAGATGCTTGAATTTATGTCAAATACAATTGATGATTTTAGAAACTTTTATAAACCTGATAAGAAAAAAGAAGATTTTTTTATTTTAGATTCTTGTAAAAGAGCTATAAATTTGGTAAATGCAACACTTGCAGAGAATGAAATCGAATTTATATTAGATGTAATTGATGATAAAAAGATACATGGGTATCCAACTGAATATTCCCAAGTAATTTTAAATTTAATTACAAATGCAAGTGATATTTTACTTGAAAAAAATATACAAAACCCTAGAATAGAGCTTAGAATTAAAACAAGAGGTTTATTAAGTATTGTTACTGTTAGTGATAATGCAGGGGGTATAAGAGAAGAAAATTTTGATTTGATTTTTGATCCATATTTTTCAACAAAAGATTCTTCAAAAGGTACAGGACTTGGTCTTTACATTTCTAAGCTTATTATAGAAAGAAATATGGGCGGTGAACTTAGTGTTCAAAATGATGAAAAAGGTGCTGTTTTTAAAATAGTATTAGCAGGTTAAAAAAAGATAAGAGATGAATGAAATTTTACTTGAAGAATTAAGAGATATTCCAATTTTATGTGTTGAAGATGAAGATGGAATTAGAAAAGTTATTGTTGATACATTAAAGTATTATTTTAATGAAGTTTATGAAGCAAAAGATGGTTGTGAAGCATATGAAATATATGAAGAGTATAAGCCAAAAATAATTCTTTCTGATATACAAATGAAAAACTGTAATGGTGTTGATCTTGTAAAAAAAATAAGAAAAGATGATTTAACTACAACAATTATAATGTTAACCGCATATTCAAATGAAGAGTATTTAATGGATTTAATAAACTTAAATATTAATCACTTTATTTTGAAACCTTTAAATTTAAAAAAATTAAATGAGGCATTATTAAAATATTTAGAAAAAAAATTACAACCTATTAATTTATATGAAAATTTAGATTTAGATTTAGAAAAAAGGGAACTTCATTTCAATGAAGAAGTTATTGTTTTACGAAAAAGAGAAAAAGAATTCTTAATGCTTTTATATGAAAAACAAAAAGGAATATTAACTTATAATGAAATTGAAGCTGAACTTTGGGGTGATAAAGAGATGACTACGCATGCTTTAAAATCATTTATAAAAGAAGTAAGAGCTAAACTTCCTATAAATATAATTAAAAATGTACCACAAGAAGGATATACTTTATTAAAAAAAGAGTAAAAGCACACTTTTTACATACTTTTATTTTATATTATTCGGAAGATTAAAAATAGGGGAAATTATGGAAGAAAAATTTAGAATTGAAACAGATTTTTTAGGTGAAAAAAAGATTGAAAAAGATAGTTACTTTGGTATTCAAACCTTAAGAGCTAGCGAGAATTTTGATATAACACACACAAGTTTATCTTTATTCCCGACATTTATAAAATCGCTTGGAAAAGTTAAAAAAGCTTGTGCTTTAACTAATTATGAATTAGGTGATTTAAATGATTCGCAAAGAGATGCAATTATTCAAGCTTGTAATGAAATAATAGATGGTAAATTTCATGATCAATTTATAGTTGATCCTATTCAAGGTGGAGCTGGAACTTCAACAAATATGAATGCAAATGAAGTTATAGCTAATCGTGCTTTAGAGATTTTGGGAAAAGCAAGAAGTTCATATGATATTATTCATCCAAATAATCATATTAATATGTCTCAATCTACAAATGATGTTTATCCAACAGCTATTAAAATTACGCTTCATGAATTAATTTATAGATTAAAAGATTCTTTACGATTTTTAAGAGATGCTTTTGAAGTAAAATCAATTGAGTTTAAAGATGTACTTAAAATGGGAAGAACACAGCTTCAAGATGCAGTTCCAATGACTTTAGGACAAGAGTTTAAAACATATGCAGTTATGATTGATGAAGATATTTTTAGATTAAGAGAAGCTCAGGCACTTTTAAAAGAAGTAAATCTTGGAGCTACTGCAATTGGAACAGGAATTAATACAAAAGCAGCTTATCAAAGAAAAGTCATAAGTAATTTAAGAGAAGTTACTGGAGTTGATTATATTAGTGCGGGGGATTTAATAGAAGCTACGCAAGATACGGGAGCTTTTGTTCATATCTCAGGAATTTTAAAAAGAGTAGCAATTAAAATATCAAAAATTTGTAATGATTTAAGACTTTTAAGTAGTGGACCTCGTGCTGGATTTAATGAAATTAATCTTCCTAAAATGCAACCTGGCTCTTCTATTATGCCAGGAAAAGTAAATCCTGTTATTCCTGAAGTTGTAAATCAAGTTGCTTTTGAAGTAATTGGTGCTGATGTAACTATCTCAATGGCTTGTGAAGGTGGACAATTACAACTTAATGTATTTGAACCTTTAGTTGCTTATAAACTGTTTACATCAATAAATATGATGAGAAGATCTTTTTATACACTTGCTGAAAAATGTATAAAAGGAATTACTGCAAATGAAGATGTTTGTATGGAAAATATTTTAAACTCTGTTACAATTGTAACTTCGCTTAATCCAATTTTAGGATATGAAAAAAGTTCAGCAATTGCAAAAGAAGCATTAGCGACAAATAGAAGAGTTTATGATATTGTTTTAGAACAAGAATTATTTACAAAAGAAGAGTTAGATGAACTTCTTCATCCAAGAAATATGGTAACAAATTATCAAAAATAATAGTTTTAAGGAATAATCAGAATGAAAGTTACAATTATTAATACAGGTGGAACATTTAATAAAAGATATAATCCTATCAAAGGGGCATTAGAAGTTCCAAGTGATAATATTGCATTAGATAAAATTATTGCTTCATGTCATAATGTTCAGTTTGAAATTAAAAATATAGTTTCAAAAGATAGTTTAGATATGACTGATAGTGATAGACAGATTATTACTGATGCAGTTAAAGAGAGTGAAAATGATAATATTATAATTATTCATGGAACTGATACTGTTGATTTAACTTCAGCATTTTTACGAAATCAAATTTCAAATAAAAAAATAGTATTCACAGGGGCAATGGTTCCTATGAGTATTGATGAAGTTGAAGCTACTATGAATTTTTCTCAAGCTTTAGGATTTTTAAGTGCAGAACTTAAAAATGGAATATATCTAGCTATGCATGGAGTAGTTGTAGATGCTTCTAAACTTATAAAAGATAAGAGTATAGGTAAGTTTTTAATTCAAGAATAAATAAGAGCTAAGGCTCTTATTTATTCCTATACAGTTGGATCTATAAAACTTCTAGAAGCTAACTCTTTATCAATAGTATAAAGTCCATAACCATTATCTCCTACAAGTTTAATATGGTCAATAATCTCAGAAACAGTTGCTTCTTCTTCAACTTGCTCTGTTACATACCATTGAAGTAAATTATATGTTGCGTGATCTTTTTCTTTCATTGCAATATCTGATAAATTATTTAAATTTTTTGTCATAGATTGTTCATGAGATAAAGATTTTTTAAATACATCAAGAAGTGATTTATATTCAACTTTTACACTTTTTATATCAGGAAGTGAAATTTCAGCATTTTGATCTTCTAAATATTTAAACAATTTCATGCCATGTGCTACTTCTTCTCTATATTGAATTAAAAACCAAGAAGATGCACCATTAAATCCCTCTTTTGAACTATAAGCACTCATTCCTAAATAAATATATGCAGAATGAAACTCTTTATTAAGTTGCTCTACTAAAGCTTTTTCTAAATTTTTACTAATCATATTTTCTCCTTGTTTTTATTATAAATTTATTATATCAAAAGTAATTGTCTATTTTCATCTTCTTTGATAAAAATTAACTCAGTATCCATCCTCTATTGTTCCATTTTTATGTAGTCGTAAGCTCAATAAATCTTATTAATATAAGTTATTATATCATTGATAAATTGTCTTAACATTATTTAAAGAAAATTTAGATTGAATATAAAAAACTTAGCAAGTTATAAAGTTTAAAAGTATCATAACTATTATTTAGATAAAATCACGAAAAATTATATATAGGAAATTCTAAATGGCAATTTATACATGTGGACATACAACTCCTGATTCAGATTCTATTTGTTCAGCTATCTCTTTAGCTTACCTTTTAAATAAAATTGGAAGAGAAGCGATTCCAGCACGTCAAGGACCTGTAAGTCCTGAAACACAATTTATCTTAGATAGATTTGGATTTGAAGCTCCAGAACTTAAAACAGAGTTTGCAGGATGTGAACTTTTTGTTACTGATTATTCAGACCTTGGGCAAGCACCTGCAGATATTGCAGAAGCAACTGTTGTTGGTATTGTTGATCATCATAAATTAGGCGATATTACAACATCAGCGCCACTTGAATGTTGGATCAGACCTGTTGGTTGTACAAATACAATTGTAAAAGAAATGTATGATTATCATAAAGTTGAAATACCAAAAGATATAGCAGGAATTATGTTATGTGCTATTTTATCCGATACAGTTATTTTTAAATCACCAACGTGTACAGATACTGATATAAGAATTGTTAGAGAATTAGCAGAAATTGCAGAAGTTGAAGATTTTGGTGCTTTAGGAATGGAAATGTTTACAGTTAAATCAGCTGTTGATGGTGTTTCTATGAGAGATTTAATATTAAGAGATTACAAACCCTTTGATATGCATGGAAATAGTGTTGGAATAGGGCAACTAGAAGTTATTGATTTAGCTATTTTTGATAAAATGAAAAAAGATCTTCAAGCTGATTTAGATGCATTAAGAGAAGAGAATAATCTGCATACAGCATGTTTGATTTTAACTGATATTATGAAAGAAGGGTCAGAAGTTTTAGTAAGTTCAAAAGATACTTCAATTTTTGAAAAAGCTTTTGATGTTAAATTAGAAGATGGAAAAGTTTGGTTAGATGGATGTTTATCTAGAAAAAAACAAATTATTCCTTTCTTACAACCTGCCTTTGCATAAGTATTTTAAATAATCCCGTTTAGGGGTTATTTATTATTTTTAAATAACTTAAGCCTAATATAGATAGAATCCGATTTATATAATTAATTAGGTGAATAACATTTTGTAAATTCACGGGAAATAGGTGAAAATCCAATACTGCCCCCGCAACGGTAATTTGTGTAAAACACAATAAGTCCGGAGACCGACCTTTTTAGTTTTCCATGCAAATCAGGCGGGGTGTCCTGAAAGTAAGAAATAGTTTATTCTTTACTTACCTTATTTTACTCCAATTGACTTTTGTATTAATTTTTATTAATAGGAAGTTTAATGTCACTACTCAAACATTTTTTAGTGTTTTTTCTAATGTTTATTTTTTCAATAAATATTTTCGCCCAAGAAAATAGTAAATCTATTTTCACTGTTGTTTCAGATAGGTCAGCTGCAGGATTAAATTCTGGTGCTAATTATTATTTGAAAAACTCTAATGATAAAATTTCTGTACGTACTGTTTCTCAAATTTTGAATATGAGTAATCCAAAAATTCAAGAAGAAATAAACAAAGCTGATATCGTTTTATATGCAGCTGTTTTTGGCGATGTAGTTGAAAAACTATTATCAAAAAACTATGATTGTGTTAAAACTCTTGTTTCTCTTCAAGGAGATAGACGATTAATCTCTTTGAATAAAGATATTTCAAAAGCAGATTATAATTCTATTCCTTCAAAATTATTACTTAAAGATAAAGGAATATCTTCATACCAAGAATTATTAAACTTAAAGCAAAAAGAGTTTAAAAACTATTCATATTACCTAGAAGCAAGAGCTTATTGGGATAATAGAGGTAGTCAAAATATTTCAAACCTTTTTTCTTTTTTATCAAATAGTACATTAGATAAAAAAACATGGCCAAAGCTTTTAGAATTAAAACAAGTAAGATATTTTTTAAATGCAAATGCTTCTAAAACATATGAAAGTATTAAGGACTTAAAAAAAGATTTAAAAGATGATACAAATGTAATATTTATTTTAGATAATGATAGAGCAGATAATTCAAGTGATTGGAAAGTTCATGAAGAAATTTATAAACAATCAAAATTACAAGTAGTATCAATTTTAAGTTCATGGGGAAAACCAAGTTTTCAAGCAGTTCATAGTTTAGAAGAATTAACAAAAAGTTTTTCTTCAAAACAAGCTTTTTCAATAATCTCACTACAAGATTTTGTAATAGGTGGTGGTGAGTCAAGAGAAGATGTTACTAAAAGTTTAGAGAACTTAAATGTACCCGTTTTAAAAGCATTAAGAGTTCTTGATACAAATGTATTATCTTATTCTTTATCCTCTCAAGGCTTACCTGTTAATTCTGTTCATTATCGTATCTCTATGCCTGAACTTCAAGGAATAGGGCAAGTTTATATCTTAGCTATGAATAATGATTCTTCACTTGATTTACAAACAGGTGCTTTAATCATTGATACAAAAGTAATGAAAGATGAAATTAAAAATATTATCAAAAAATCAAAAGCATGGATGAATTTAAAAACTAAAGATAATAGTGATAAAAAAATTGCAGTAATTTATTATAACCATCCTCCAGGAAGACATAATATTGGGGCAGATAATTTGAATGTTCCAAAGTCACTATTTAAAATATTAAATGAATTAAAATCTCAAGGCTATGATGTAGGTGAGTTACCAAATTCTAGTGAAGAGTTATTAAATCTTTTACAAGAAAAAGGTGTAAATTTACCAAATGATAAAAAAGCTTTAAAAGAACAAAGTCAAAAAGTGGCAAAAGTAAGTCTTGAAGAGTATGAATCGTATTTAAAAACACTTCCTTTAGATATTCAAGTTGAAATGAAATTTGGACCATTAAGTGCACTTCATGTAAAAATTGAAAGCTTTTTAAATGAAGATATTCAAAGAGTAAAAGGTTCAAATAAAGTACCTTCTTATAAAGCAATAAAAGATTATATGCATAAAACTATTTCTAATTTACATCATGCACTTGATGGTGTTAGAAGTAAGAGTAGACAAAGGTCAATTAATTTATTAAAACAATTAGAAGATGAATATGAAAAAGTTTTAAAATTAAGTCAAGATGAAAAAGAATTTTCATTAGAAAATTCTACATTATTAAAAGATGCAATAATTAAAATGGAAATAGAAGGTATTAGAGGTTGGGGTGCTGCTCCTGGTGTTGTTATGGTTTGGGATAATGAACTTCTTGTACCTTCTGTAACTTTTGGAAATGTGATTTTAGCACCACAACCACCACGTGGTTGGGAGTTAAATGAAGAACTTCTTCATGCAAATTTATCTTTTCCTCCAACTCATCAATATCTATCTTTTTATTACTATATGAAAGATAAATTTAAAGCTGATGGTATTATTCATGTGGGTCGGCATTCAACTTATGAATTTCTTCCACGAAAAAGTGTTGGTCTAAGTGCAAGTGATTATCCATCAATTATTATTGAAGGAATTCCTAGTATTTATCCATATATTGTAGATGGAGTAGGTGAGGGTATTCAAGCTAAAAGAAGAGGTCAAGCTATTATGATTGACCACTTAACTCCACCACTTGCTACAACAAAACTTTATGATAACTTATTAGAGTTAAGACAGTTAATTGAAAGTGCAGAAGCAGCAAGTGATGATAATATTAGAAAGAATGCTATTAATAAAATAAAAATATCTATTGATGAAATGAATTTACGAGCTGAATTAATTGAGAGTATGGATGAAGAATTACAAGTTAGAGGTATTGGTTTTGATGAGGTTGATGATGAATTTTTACTTCATGAAGTAGGGCATTATTTAACACACTTACAAGAAGAATTTATGCCTTTAGGATTGCATACATTTGGACAAAACTGGAATAACAAAGCTATTGATACGATGATTGAGTCTATGAGTAAAGATGGCGTTGTTTCAAAGCAAATAAAAGAAGATTTAATTATCTCACCAAAAAAAGAACTTGAATCACTAGTAAATGCTTTAAATGGAGGATATGTAAAAGCAGGAAAAGGAAATGACCCAATTAGAACAGCTTCTGCACTTCCTACTGGACGAAATTTTTATGCTTTAGATGGAAGCTTAATTCCTTCAACTATTGGTTATGAAATAGGTGTTAAATTAGCACAAGATATAAGAGCTAAAAAAGAAAAAAATTCTCATAAAAAAGAAGCAGTTATTCTTTGGGCTTCAGATACAGTAAGAGATGAAGGTGCTATGGTTGCTTTTGGTCTTGATTTATTAGGTGTAAAACCTATTTGGAATAGTAGAGGAATTTTAAAAGGTTTAGAAAAACTTCCTTTAGATGAAAAAAGAACAAGTAGAGTTGATGTAGTATTTACATCATCTGGATTATTTAGAGATTTATATGGTTCTCAATTAGCTTTATTAAATAAAGCAGTATTAATGGCAATTGATTCTTCTTATGATGTAATAATTAATAAATATCCAGCTTTAACTTTATCATTAGAAAGTGCTTTATCAACTTTAGGTGAATTAAAAGTAGGTGGAAATGAGAGTTTAGAAGTAAATGTAGTTGCTCTAAATTGGGTAGAAGAAGCAAGAGAAATATTGAAAAACAATCCTAATATGAATCTTGAAGAAGTTGGTAAAAAAGCATCTTATAGAGTTTTTGCAACTGCTCCTGGCTCTTACGGTGCAGGAATTAATAGATTAGTTGAGCGTTCTTCTTCTTGGAATGATAGAAAAGAATTAGGTGATGTATTTATTAAAAGAGTTGGATATGCTTATTCAGAGGATTTAGAAGGTCAAGTTGCGGTTGATAGTTATAAAAGACAATTAAAAAATGTTGAAAATACATATTTAGGTCGAGCTAGTAATTTGTATGGATTAATTGATAATAATGATACTTTTGATTATTTAGGAGGTCTAAATTTAGCTATTGAAACAGTTACAGGAAAACAAGCAAACTCTTTTGTAATTGATAATTCAAATTCAAAAAATGTTAAAATCGAAGCCCTACAAACTGCACTTTTAGGTGAGTTACGAGGAAGATTTTTGAATCCTCAATGGATTAAACCTTTAATGAGTGAAGGTTATAGTGGTGCTAGGACTATGGGTAGTGAATTTATTGAATACCTTTGGGGATGGCAAGTTACTAGTCCTGAAATTATTACCAATTGGGTTTGGGAAGATGTAAAAGCTGTTTATATTGATGATAAATTAGATTTAGGACTAGATGACTTTCTATCTTCAAATCATCAAGTACAAGTACAAACAAATATGTTAGCAGTAATGTTAGTTGCAATACAAAAAGATTTTTGGAAAGCAGATGAAAAAACACAAAAACAATTAGCAAATGCCTTTGCACAAAATATAATAAAATATGGAATTCCAGGAAGTGGACATACTCATGCTAATCATCCTATTTATGATTTTGTAAAAACTAAGATTGATAAAGAAACAGCTTCAAAACTAGAAAAAGTTTTAAATGAATCTAGACTTGAAAATGTGAGTAAAGAAGTAAGTCCAAGTTCTATACAAGAAATTAAACTTGAAGAAAAAGAAGTTATGCAAGAGAAAAATGAAAAGAATAAAAAAGTAATAAAAGAACAAAAAGAACAAGAAGATAAAGAGAATGAATCTTACATGTTATATTTTATTCTTGCTGGAATTTTAATTTTATTAGCTGGATTAATTAAATCTATCTTCTTTTCAAGAGTAAAAGGATAAACATGTTTTCATCAATATCTGTAGGACTAATGCATCAAATAACTGCAATTTTATTAGAACCTGTTTCATGGGCTTTAATCTTTTTTGTAGTTTGGGGTTTATATGAAGTTGGTATTAGTATAGGTGAGAGAACTGTTGAAATAAACAAACTTATTAAGACAAATGATATTGCTTATGTTTTATCAATTGCAAAGAAAAGAATCGAGCGAGCTGATTTTATTACAAGATTGGCTCCAATGTTAGGACTTATGGGAACATTAATCCCTCTTGGCCCTGGACTTGCTGCACTTGGTGATGGTGATGTTAAAATTCTTAGTACGGCAATGTCTGTTGCTTTTGATACTACAGTTTTAGGATTAGTAGCTGGAATGACTGGTTTTATTATTTCAAGACTTAGAAAAAGATGGTACGATAAGGCTTTGACAATTATGGAAAATGAAAATGAAAAATAGATTTTCTTCTGAGCATTTTGCTAAAGAAGAGGATGAACCATTAGGTCCATTAGCAAATTTAGTAGATATTATTCTAGTTTTTGCTTGTGGATTAATAGCAGCACTTGTAGCAATTAGTCCTAATTTACAAGAACATTTTAATGTAGAAGATTCTCAAAAAATTACCCAAGGTAAAGAGTTAGCAAATGTACCTAAAAATATAAAAGATAGTTTAGATTCAAAAGAAGGATTTAAATCTTTAGGTCAAGTATATAAAGACCCAAAAAGTGGAAAATTAATTTTGATTAGTGAATAGAGTTTATATATTATTTGAAGCTTTTCTCTAATATTTAGATAAAATAATTTTAATAAAACAAATAATTTGGATTAAAAATGGCAGAACAACTTAAAGATGTATATACCAAAGAGTATATAAATAATCTTGCAATAAAAATAAAAGAGAATTATCAAGAATTAAATATAGATAGTTTTATAAATTCTATTTTTGACAAGAAATGGGAAATATTAGAGCTAAAACAACGTATGCGACATATTGCTGTTAACCTTAATAAATTTTTGCTCTTATCATATTCAAAACAACTTGAAATATTAAAAATAGTTTCAAAAGATTTTTCAGGTTTTGAAGCTATGTTTTTTCAAGATTTTGTAGAAGTTTTTGGACTTGAAGATTTTGAAAACTCTATAAAAGCCTTAGAAATTTTTACACTTGATTCAAGTAGCGAATTTGCTATAAGAGCTTTTATTTTAAAATATGAAGATGAAACAATGCATCAAATGAAACTTTGGGCAGAGCATGAAAATGAACACTTAAGAAGATTAGCTTGTGAAGGTTGTAGGCCACGTCTCCCTTGGGCTATTGCATTTCCAAAATTTAAAAAAGATCCTAAAAAAGTTTTAGAAATAATAGAACTTTTAAAGCACGATAAAAGTAAATATGTACAAAAATCTGTAGCAAATAATTTAAATGATATTTCAAAAGATAATGAAAATATTGTCATTGAATTTGTGGAGAAAAATTTAGGCATATCAAAAGATTTAAATTGGATTTGTAAACATGCAAGTAGAACACTTTTAAAAAAAGGGGATAAAAGAATTCTTACTCTTTTTGGATATAAAAGTGATAATACTATTTCCTTAGAAAATTTTGTTTTTAATGACATTGTATATTTAGAAGATAAATTAAATTTTTCATTTGATTTAATAACTACAAAAGAAAAAATTGGAAATATAAGAGTAGAGTATGCCATTGATTATCAAAAAGCAAATGGTATATTATCAAGAAAAGTTTTTATGTTTAGTCAAAATGAAATAAAGCAAAAAGAGAAAAATTTTAAAAAGTACCATAATTTTAAAACTTTAACAACAAGAAAATATTATAAAGGCTTACATAAAATTGCCATAATAATAAATGGTGATGAAAAAATTATAAAAGAGTTTGAACTAAAATGACACCTGCAATTGATTTACTTAAAAAAAATAGATGCGAATTTAAAATTCATAAATATGAGCATGATCCAACTTGTACAAATTATGGTTTAGAAGCTGCGAAAAAATTAGGACTTGATGAAAATAGAGTATTTAAAACGCTTTTAGTTGAATTAAATTCAAAGGAGCTAGCTGTTGGAATTATTCCTGTAAATTGTTCAATGTCTTTAAAAAATATTGCAAGTGTCTTAAATGTTAAAAATGCAAAAATGGCAGATAAAGATGAAGCACAAAAAGTCACAGGTTATTTACTGGGTGGTATTTCACCTTTTGCACAAAAAAAAAGATTAAAAACAGTTATTGATACAAGTGCATTTTCATATAAAACTATTTATGTTAGTGGTGGGAAAAGGGGCCTTGATATAGAAATTAATGCAGAAGATATTAAAAAATTATTGAATGCAAAAGAATCAAAAATTACCACAGGATAAAAATCATACTTTTGTATATTTTTTAACAAATTCTTAATATTTAAAGAGTAGTATTATAGATAAAATAAAAGGATTTATAATGGCTAACACATCCTCTGATATAAATGCAGTTTGTTCACAACTTTTAACAGCAAAAGATTTGGATATCTCTAAAGAACTATTTAATCGTGTTCAAGAAGAGACAATTGTAACTCAAATAGTTGATAATGATACAAATAAGAGTATAAAGATTTATTCTACCTATCAATTGTTTTTGTCTTCAGTCACTCCTATTTTACATGATATTGGGTTTATGATTATTGATGAAGTAACATATAATATTCAACATGATAAAAAGAAAATTTTTGTTTCAAGGTTTAACTTAAATATTCCCATGAGTGGAGACTTAAATAGAATAGCATATGCAAAAGATAATTTAGAAAATGTAATTGTCTCATGTATAAAAGATCCATCAATGGAACACTCAAGAGTATTTTCTCTTGTTTTAAATCAAAACTTTAATTTAAGAAAATTATCATTAGTTCGTGCATTTATTGAGTATTTAGATCAAGCAGTTTTAACTATAAATTCTGCAACAATTCTTAATACTTTAATTAATCATCATACAATTACAGATCTTTTTGTTGAATATTTTTTAACTAAGTTTGATCCAGAAATTGCAAAGAGAAAAGAAAAATTAGCAAAAATAGTGGAAGATATAGAAAATTTAATAAAAGTAATTCCTCAAATTATTGATGATAGAATTTTAAAACTTACACTTTCTTTTTTAAATTCATTATTAAGAACAAATTACTTTTTAGATAAAGAAACTATAGCTTTTAAAATTGATACAAAAAGCTTTTCAGATAATTTAAAAGGATTACAACCTAATTTGGAAAATTTTATTTATCACTCAGACTTTTATGGTATTCACCTAAGAATGAGTAATATTTCTAGAGGTGGCCTTCGATGGAGTGATAGGCATGATGATTATAGACAAGAAGTTAAATCCCTTATGATTACACAAGAAGGGAAAAATTCTATAATTATTCCAGATGGTTCAAAAGGTGGTTTTGTAATTAATAAAACATCAAATACTATTACAAAAGAGTATTTTAAAGAGATTTATTCAATGTATATTAATGCAAATCTTGATTTAGTTGATAATAGAATAAATGATGAAATTGTAAGAGATAATAATATTGTTGCATATGATGGAGATGATGCATATTTTGTTGTTGCAGCTGATAAAGGTACTGCTTCTATGAGTGATATTGCAAATGAAATTGCTATTAGTCGTGGATATTGGTTAGGAGATGCTTTTGCAAGTGGTGGTTCAAATGGTTATGGACATAAAGATTTAGGAATAACGGCTCGTGGTGCCTTAATGGCTACTAAAAGATTCTTTATTGAACAAGGTACTGATATTTATAAAGATAGTATTTCTGTGATGGGAATTGGCTCTATGAGTGGGGATGTTTTTGGAAATGGACTTGTTGAATCTGATAAATTTAAACTTTTAGCTGCAATTGGCCATAGAGAAATTTTCATAGATCCAAGCCCTGATTTAGAGAAAAGTTATAATGAGAGAAAAAGACTTTTTGAAGATAAAAACTCTGGGTGGAGTAATTATGATAAAACTATTATTTCAGAAGGTGGAGGAGTATTTTTAAGAAGTGAAAAAGAGATAGAACTTACTGATGAGATAAAAAAACTTCTTAATACAAAGAAAAAGGTTCTAAGTGGGGAAGAGTTATGTGTAATGCTTCTTACTATGGATGTAGATTTATTATTTAATGGTGGAGTTGGAACTTATGTAAAAGCAAGTGATGAAAACTCCATAGATATTGGTGATAAACAAAATGAAGCAGTAAGAGTTGATGCTAAAGATATTAAAGCAAAAATAGTTTGTGAAGGAGGGAACTTAGGTTTCACACAAAAAGCAAGAATAGAGTATTCTTTAGCAGGTGGGCGAATAAATATTGATGGAATTGATAATGCAGGAGGAGTTGACACCTCTGATCATGAAGTAAATTTAAAAATCTTGTTAAATAATATTTCATCACATGAAAATATTTGTAAAGAAGAAGCTAGTAATATCCTCCATTCAATGACAGATCAAGTTGTAAGTTTAGTTTTAAAAAGTAATTATAGTCAATCCTTAACTATCTCAATAGATGAGAGATTTTCTAGAAAGTACTTAAATGATTTCATAAAAGTTATTGAAGTTTTAGAGAATCATATTCCTGCTTTTAATAGAAGTTCATTTTTTATACCTAAAAATGAAAATATAAATGAAATAATAGATATTGAAGGTTCCATAGTACGACCTGTTCTTTGTTCTTTACTCTCATATTCAAAGATTTTTGTGAAAAAAATACTTTTAGAATCAAGTATAGTTGATGAACAATTTGCGTTAGAGTATTTATATAGATATTTCCCTAAATCTTTTGTAGGTGCTTATGAACATGAACTTTTAAATCATCCTTTAAAAAGGGAAATTATTGCAACAAAAATGGCTGATATTATTATAAATAGTCAAGGTTGTACTTTTGTAAGCGATTTTGAAAAACTTGGAAATGAAAGATTTTTATTAAAAATAAAATCATATTTAATAGCTAAACAATTATATGGTGCAAAAGAGATAAGGGAAAAAATTTATTCTCAAGATTATATTATGGATGTAGAACAACAATATAAACTTCTTTCAAAACTTGAATATACACTTTATGCAAGTACTAGATGGATGGTTAAATATCTTAAGAAAAACCAATTAGAAAGTGCTCATATCTTAGATCATAAAGAAGAATTATTTAAACTTTTGGCACAAATTAATAATAATAAACTTGAGATCTTAATTGAAGATGATGATAGTTTTAATGAATTCTTCTCTGTAATTGATTATTTAAGATTTTCTATTCCTGCAATTGTGATTAAAACAAATACTAATCATCCTTTCAAGGATGTTGTAATATTGTTTTACTCTTTAATTCATGAATTTAACATTTTAGACATAATTGTGTCATTAAATAAAGTTGAGATAACTTCTAGAAATGATATGGTTCTAAGAAATCAAGTTCTACAGTTTATTGAATTTATTGTAGTTCATTACACAAAAAAAATATTAAATTTTAAAAGAGTTAATGAAGAACCTGAAGTTGCATTTGCTAATTTTGTAAATAATGAAAAAGAAGTATTTTATAAAGTAAGAGATAATATTGACTCTTTTATGACAAAAGAGAACAAAGATATAAAAGAGATTGCAGTAACTGTAAATCAAATGATGGTTTCTCTTTTATAGAAATTATAAGTAAAAATTATAATAAAGTCATAAGAAAAGTTTAATTACTTATTAAAAAATATTATAACTTCATCTTATGACTATTATTTTAAGTTCTAATTTGTTATAGTTTGAAAAATGGAAAGGATTATTCATGAAAAGCAATCTTGATGATGAGTTATCTTTGGATAAAATAGATGACTATAATGGAAAAGAGTCAAAAGAAAAAAGAAATATTGTAAGACTTGTTGTTGTTTTTTGTTTAGTTGTTGGAGCAATATTAGCTTATACTAAATATAATAGTGAAGTTGATGATTATATAGGAACTAAAGAGGCTCCTGGTATATCAGCTATAAAAAAATAAAAAAAGGAAGCAAAGTTACTTTAATAATTTTGCTTCTTAAGAGTATATTTTATAATTGAAACTTATTTTGAGGTTCTTCTATACTATTTATCATCCATATAGAAAAAATATCTATATACTTCCAAAAAGATTCTTTTAATTCATTACTCATATCAAGACTAGATAAAATCATAATATATGATTCTAGCCAAATTCTTCTAGCTTCTGCAGTTATTCTAAAAGGTGCATGCCGTCCAACCATTCTTGGAGCACCTCTATTTTTATCAAAGTATCTTTCTCCTCCACAAATTTGTATAAAAAAATCAGCAGAATGTTGTTTGGCTAATTGAAAACCTTTTTCACTAGGAGGAAAGAGACCTCTAATGTTACTCTCTTTTAATAAATCATAATGATCTGAAATCATCTTTCTCATTCCTTCTTCCCCTAAATGTTCTAATATTTTGGGATTTGGAAGTTCAACTCTTGGTCTTTGGCCAAATTGGGCTGGTGTAATAGTAAATGTCATTTTATTTCTTTTTCTTCATTTTAAAATTTGGCTAAATTTATAGTTTTTTTGTTTATAAAGCATATATGAATTTAAATTAATTTAAAAATTTAATATTAAGAATTTATATAAGAAAATTATTTATAAAATGATATAAATTAGTATTTTAAATCATTTCTAACACAAAATTAAATATAATGAAGTATTATTAAAAAAGGATAATATATTGATGAAACAAAGTGTAATCCTGGTAACAGGTAAAAAAGCATTCTCTTTAATGGAATTAATGGTAGTTATTATAATCCTTGGTCTTCTTGCTGCATTTGTTTTACCAAACTTAACAGGTAAAAGTGAAGAAGCGAAGGCTGATATTGTTTGTATTCAGATGAAAAGTGTAGGACAGGCTTTAAAGCTTTACAAATTGGATAGTTCTTCTTATCCTACAACAGAAGAGGGGTTAAATCTTTTAGTTGAGAAGGAATATTTTGAAGATGGAAATTTACCAAAAGATGCCTGGGGTAATGCTTTCATTTATCTTCAAAATGAAAAGTCTTTTGAGTTAGTTTCAATGGGAGCTGATAAAAAAGAAAGTACAGAAGATGATATTTATTACTCAAAGTGTAGTAAGTAGATGAAAAAAACTATTAGAGTAAAAAAAGCTTTTACTCTAATAGAGCTAGTACTTGTTATTATTCTAACTTCAACGATATATTTTTTGGCCTTTTCTAGTTTTACTATAAATAATGAAAAACAATATAAAGTAAATATTGAAAATATAAAAGACTTTTTACTCAAGAATTTCCCTTATGAAAATCAATTATCCCTAATATGCATTGAAGATGAGACAAAAGATTGTTATGTTTTTATTGATTATAATATTAATAAAGATATAAAAATTGAAAATCTTTTTGAAGAAACGCCTGAAGTTTATAATTATGATGAAAATTTAAGTACTTTTGTTTTTAGTAAAATTAGAATTGATAATATAGAATATGAGCCATTTTTTGATATAACAATTAATAGAGATAGAAAACATAAAAATATTGTTCTTGAGATGCAAGATTCAAAAGTTTATTTGATACATTCAATTTCAAAAGAGATGAAAAAATTTGAAAATACTAATAATGTACTTGATCAATTTAGAGAAAATGAAATAGAGGTAAAAGATGCTTTATAAGTATAGTGGATTTGATTCAAATGGCTTAGATGTTAAATCTAAGATAGAAGCTGTTTCTTTAGATGAGGCAAAAAACAAGCTAAAATCAAAAGGAATTTTATACTCCAATATAAAAGAAGACAATTTCAATTTTGGAAATTTTTCTTTTAAAAGATTAAAAAAGCTTGATTTATCAACATTATCTTATCTAAGTAGAGATTTAAGTATTTATTTAAATTCAGGAATTACTTTAATTGGGTCTATGAATTTATTAAAACAAAGATATAAAAACAATAAACTTTTATATACTTTTTTTGATACAGTCAAAACTTATTTAGATGAAGGAAAAACTTTTTATGATGCATTAGATTTTCAAAAGATTATAACTCTTCCAGGTTTTTATAAACAATCAATAAAAGTGAGTGAAAGTGGAGGTTTACTTGAAACTGTACTTTTAGAATTATCAGTATTTTTAAAAGAACAAGATCGGATTAAAAAACAAGTTGGTTCAGCTCTTGCTTATCCTCTTTTTATTCTTTTTATATCTTTTTTTATGGTTGGTTTTATGCTTTCCTTTATTGTTCCAAAGATCACTGCTATTTTTTCACAATTTGATCAAGAATTACCTCAAAGTACAAGAATAGTTATAGGTTTAGGAGATTTCTTTTCAAATAATTATATATATATTCTTTCATTTTTTATAATTTCAATTTTTACCTTTTTATATTTACTTAAAAAAAGTGAAGTTTTCAAATATGCTTTTGATAAATTAACGTTAAAAATTCCATTTTTTTCTAAATTAATTGAACAAGGTGAACTTGCACGTTTTTCATATATGAATTCAATTTTAATAAAATCAGGTGTCCCTATTGTTCAATCAATAAATCTAAGTGCAAATATTTTGAAAAATTCTGTTATAAAAAAAGTATTTGTTGATGCATCAAAAAGTGTTGTTGAAGGTAAAAAGCTCTCAACTTTATTATCTCAAAATAATATCTATAAGATAGATGAGGCGTTTATTCATTCAGTAGCAATTGGTGAGGATACAAGTAGATTAAGTGAAATATTGCAAAATTTAGCTGAGCTTTATAATGAATCAAATAAAGATAAAATTAATATGTTCTTATCTCTTTTAGAACCAATATTTATGCTTTTTGTTGGTGTTGTAATTGGATTTATTGTTATTGCAATGCTTTTACCAATTTTTTCTATGAATTTAGGTTAAATATTTTATGAAAAAGGGTGTTGTTCTTCTTTTAACTTTATTTTTTATTACAGCAATTTCTGCACTTATTTTAAAAAATTTAAATGATACTGATGTTTTTTTGGAAAAACAAAATTATATAATAAATAATACTCAGGTTTTAATAGCTGTTAAAAATACAAAAGATGAAGTCTCTAAACTGATAGAAAAATATAAGGATTCAATTGATGAAGCTATAGAAAATGAACTTTTAGAAGATAATATTCCAATTGAATTACATGATTTAAATATAAATTTCAATTTAAATAAATATACTAAAATTGATATTAATGAAATAAAAATAGAAGATTCTAAAATAGTTGAAGAGTTTTTTTTATACAATAATATATTTGATTATGAGGTTTTCAAGGAAGTTTATTTAGAGAAACTAGCTACAAAAAATAGTATGGTTGAAACTAGTAAGCAATTAGATGATATAATAAATTTATATATTATTAAAAGTTACAATAATGATTTATTAAGAATAAAAGATGATTTAGGCTTTGTTACAGGTGAAGATTTATACGAACTTAATATCAATATTAAATTTAATTCTTCAGAAGTTTTTGCATATTATCTTTTAAAAAATGACGGGAGGGTAGAGTATCTTGACATCAGTTTCAAATAAAGAATCACAAAAAATATTTTTAACTACAAATACAAATATTAATGAATTTGGTAAAAATATTAATATTATTCTTTCTCCTGAATTTTATTGGGTAAGAAATTTTGAAATCCCAGTTAAAACAGAAGCACAGGCAAGACATGTTTTACCTACACTCTTTGAAGATATTCTAGAAGATATTTCAATTTTAACTTATCAAGTATTTAAATTAGAAGAAAATAAGTTTTTGTGTTTTGCCTATGATAATAAAAAAATTTATGAAGTTATTAAAAAAACTAATATTCCTATTTCAAACATAAATGCAATATATTTTGCACAAAATGAATGTAAAGAATTTAAAACTTTTGGAAGTGATAATTTAAAATTTATGTATACAAGTGATGGAATATTAGTAAAAGTTCCAAATGGACTTTTAGAAGAGGTAGTGGACTTAAATAAGATAATTGACAATATAAATTTAAATTCAAATAAATTACAAATAAAACTATATAATAATGTGATTGAAAGTAAATATTATTATTCATTGATTATTATTTTTGCTATTTTGATTTTCTTAAATGTTACAAAATATATTGATTATTCTAATGAAATTATAAATTTAGAAAATAGTATTTTAGAAAACAAAAAAAATTATAACTTGCCATCAAGTATGATTCAGACTAAATCAATATTAGATAAATATGAGAAAACAATAAAAGAAGAAAATAAAAAAAGAGAAGTTATTTCTTATCTTCTTGGTAATACAAAATTTAATCTAAATAATGTATATGTAGAAAATGATATTATAAATTTAGAGTATTTGTCGGTAAATAAAAGTGATGTTGAAAATTTTATATCTAAAAAATATAAAATATTATCAAGTATCCAGAATTCATTCTCTCTAAAAGTAAGGATTAAATTATGAATAAATTAAATCCCTTATATATTTTAGTTTTAGTGTTTACTATTTTGATAATCTCTTTTGTAAAATTAAATGATGTAAAAAAAGATTATGCTTTGGAAAGTTCTTTAGTTAATAGTTTTGATGAAAAAGCAATAGTTTTCAATGATTATAAAAAAACATGGTTTAATGAAAAAGTAACAATTGGAAAGCTTGAATCAATCCTTAAAAGTTCAATATTTAAAAATGAAAAAATATTAAAAACACAAAATAAAAATCTAATAAAAGTAAAAATAGAGTCATCAAATCCAAAAATCTTGGATAAGTTCTTGAATAGAATTTTAAATGAAAAATTCTTAATAAAAAAATTAGATATTAATAAAAGAAGTATTTTCATTGAAATAGGATTTAAATCATGAAATTTTTATTAAAGATATTTATATATATTTTAATATTTTTTATTTCACTTTTTGTATTTTTACCAAAAGAAAAAATTTACAATTTAGCCGAAAAGAAATTGATATTGCAAAATATTATAATATCAAATGAAGTGAGAAAAGAAAAAACTTTTTCTTTAGATTTAAACGATATTGAAATTTATTACAATGAAATTAATACAGCAATTATAAAAGAAGCAAAGATTAATACATATCTTTTTTTATCAAGTATAGAGATTACTGATATAAGAGTTTCAAACTCTTTTCGAAATATTCTTCCTAATAAAATTAGGAATTTAGAATTAAAACACTCTATTTTAGATTTTAAAAAAATAAATATCTTTTCAAAAGGTGATTTTGGAGAATTTGAGGCAGAGTTTTTAATTTTTGAAAATAAAATTATTGGAGAATTAAAACCTTCATATGTAATGAGAACAAAATATAAAAATTTATTAAAACAGTTTAAACTAAGAGAAGGAAGGTACTATTATGAATATAAATTTTAATATTCTTCTTAAAAAAATACTACCTTTTGCTTTTGTAATATTATTTGCATATATTATAACAAGTATTTTTTCTTTATTCTTACCTAAAAGTGGGATTGATTTTAAGGAAAATTTATCATCTTCTTTTTCATATAAAAGTTATAATGGTTTTTATTCAAAAGTAACTGCTATTAGTACTCCTAAAATACATAAAAAAATTGTAGAAAAGCGTATTGAAACACTTTCAAAATATCAATTAAAAGCAGTATATTCAACTACTTCAAATGGTGGATGGGCGATTATTGAAGAAAAGTCATCTAAAAATAGTACAATATTGGAACAATATCAAAAATTTGATGACTATACTTTAACAAAACTTTTTAAAGATTTTGTTATTTTTGAAAAAGATTTAAAAGAGTTCAAAATTGAACTTCCACATGAAAAAAAGATTAATTATGAAATTGAAAAACAAACTACACTAGGCAGTGAAAATATTATTGTAAATGAAGATAGTGTAAGAATAAAAAGAGATTATTTAAATTCATATGTAAATGATATAGAAAAAGTATGGAAAGATATTGCAATTGATGATATAAATAAGAATGGAAAGATAGAAGGGTTTAAAATTAGTAAAGTAAATAAAAATTCTGTTTTTGGAAAACTTGGGTTAGTTCAAAATGATGTTATAAAAAGCATAAATGGCAAAAGAATTACATCTTATTCAGATGCATTTGAAATATATAATGAGATAAATAAATTAGAGTATTTATCTATTGAAGTTTTAAGAAATAATGAAATAGTGGAGTTAAATTATGAAGTTGATTAAAATATTATTAGTGCTAGTTTTGTTAACGTATACTTCTTTTGCACAGGAAGATGAAAAAATAAATATAAATTTTAAAGATTTGCAAATAATGGATTTGGTTAAAATTACTTCTAAAATCATTGATAAAAATATACTTCTTACTGATGATATTAAAGGTAAAGTTGATTTTATTTCCAATAAGGCAGTAAATAGGGAGGGATTAGTTAAAATCTTAATTTATGTTCTTGAATCAAAAGGTTTTACTCTTATAAATAATGGAGAAATGCTAAGAATTGTAAAATTAAATGAAGGTGCCAAAAATAATGTGCCTGTAATTACCGCTAAAACAAAAGAAAATTATAATCAAATGGTTACAGAGGTTTTTAAAGTTTATAATGCAAATGTAGATTATATTGCTTCTAAAGTTAGACATTTAATTTCAAAAAATGCAAAACTTGTTACAAATAAAGATGCAAATACTTTAGTTTTAACAGATTTTCAAGATAATATTGGAACTGTAAAAAAGGTTGTTAATATTATGACAGTAGGTGCTAAAAAGAGTATGGAAGTAGT
>JBFHGG010000013.1:0-43675 GCA_041583235.1 Halarcobacter sp. | reverse complement strand
GGTCAACTTCAAAGATGTTCCATCTTACGTGCTTTATTAATGAAACCTAAATTACTTTTAGTAGATGAACCTACATCTGCTCTTGATAATGTAATTGCTTATGAAGTAATGAAATTATTAGTAAAGTATTTAAACAATTGTGCTATATTATTAATAACACATGATATGACACTAGCTTCTTGGTGTAGTGATAAAATTATAAATTTAAATGAAATTTTGGAGTAAGATTGATGAGTAAAGAAATAAATAATAAGGCATTAGTTCTTTTAAATATGGGTGGGGCAAGATCTAAAGATGAGTTAAAAATGTTTTTAACAAATATGTTTAATGATAAAAATATTTTAACAATGAAAAGTGATTTTTTAAGATCTATTATTGCAAAATTTATTGTTACATCTAGACTAAACTCTGCTTGGAAAAACTATGAAGAGATTGGTAATGAATCTCCAATAAATCCTTTAACTGAGGAATTAGTAGAAAAGTTAAATGCTTCTTTTGAGAATATCTTTGTATCTCAAGCTATGCGTTATACTCCTCCTCGAGCAAATGAGTGCATTAAGCAGCTAGAAGATAATAATATTAAAGAAGTTGTTTTATTGCCTTTATATCCTCAATATTCAACAACTACAACTAAATCCTCTGTTGAAGATTTCCTTGAATTTGCAAAAGATAAATTTAAAATAGAAGTAATTGACCCTTTTTATAAAAATGATGTTTTTAATGAAGCTATATTAGATACTATATTAAATTCTGTGCAAGATTATAGTCAATATAATTTAATTTTTTCAGCTCATGGTTTACCTCAAAAAATAGTTGATAGTGGTGATCCTTACCAAAAACATGTTCAAGAGCATGTTGAAATATTATCAAAAAAACTAAAAGAAAAGAATATTAATTTTAAATCAATCTCTTTGGCTTATCAATCAAAAGTTGGTCCTATGAAATGGTTAGAACCTGCACTTGATGAAAGATTAAAAGATTTTAAAGATGAAAATGTTTTAATCTATCCAATTGCCTTTATAGTTGATAATTCTGAAACAGATTTTGAACTTAGTATTGAGTATAAAGAAGAAGCAGATAAAATAGGAATAAAAGATTATAAAGTTTGTAAATGTGTTAATTCTGATGATAAATTTATTGAAGCAATTAAGGATATTACAAAACTATCTTAATTTTTGAATAAAATGTAGAAAAAGGAAATGTTATGGAAGAAGATAAATTACTTTTAGATCTTGCTTCAAAATCTATTAAATTAGATTTTGATTCAAGTGTTAAGATTAATAAAGAAAAACTACTTCAAGAATATGCATTTTTAAATGAAAAAAGAGCTTGTTTTGTTACTCTTACTTTAAATGGAAAATTAAGAGGCTGTGTAGGTTCTTTAATTGCTCATAGAAGTTTATTAGAAGATCTTTTACATAATGCAAAACAAGCTGCCTTTGCAGATTTTAGGTTTGATAGACTAACAAAAGAAGAGTTTGAAAATACAAAAATAGAAATATCAATTTTAAGTGTTCCTAAAGTTCTTCATTATTCTTCTTTTGCAGATTTAGAAAAAAAACTTATAGCAAATGTTCATGGTGTTATCTTAGAACTAAATGGAAAAAAAGCAACTTTTTTACCTCAAGTTTGGGAGCAATTACCTACTTTTAATGAATTCATGGTTCACTTATGTAAAAAAGCTGGCTTAGACCCAAGCCATTTACCCGCTTTACCAAAAATTCAAATATATGAAGCTCGAAAAATAAAGTAATAAAATGCAATTTTATAAAGAATCAAATGATGGAAAATTAATTTGTCTTCTATGCTCTTATTATTGTGATTTAAGAGAGAATCAAATAGGAGTTTGTGGAGTAAATAAGCACATAAATAATAAAGTTGAGTGCCTAGTTTATGGCTATATTAGTGCATTTAATATTGACCCAATAGAGAAAAAGCCGCTTTATCATTTTCTACCTACTTCAAAATCATTATCACTTGGAACTGTAGGTTGTAATTTTCATTGTAATTTTTGTCAAAACCATGGAATCTCCCAAGAAAAGAAAATTGATAAATCTAATTATACAAGTGCAAAAAGAGTAGTAGAAATAGCACGTGAAAAAAAATGTGCCTCTATTTCATACACTTATAATGAACCAACAATCTTTTATCCGTATGCTAAAGATATAGCTTTAGAGGCTAAAAAATATGGAATTAAATCTGTATTTGTAAGTAATGGTTTTGAAAGTAGTGAAGTTATTGATGATATGAAAGGTGTAATTGATGCAATTAATGTTGATTTAAAATCTTTTAGTGAAAAGTATTATAAAAAATCTCTTGGTGGAAATTTACAACAGGTTTTAGATAATTTAATTCATCTTCAAAAAAATGGAATTTGGATTGAAATAACTACTTTATTAGTTCCTACTAGAAATGATTCAAAAGAAGAATTAACAAAAATCGTAAAATGGATAAAAGAAAATCTAGGTCTAAATGTTCCTTGGCATATTTCAGCTTTTCATCCAGATTATAAAGAATTAAATCTTCCAAGAACTTCTTTTGAGTCTTTAAAACTAGCCCATGATATTGCAAAAGAAGAGGGTTTAAATTATGTTTATATTGGAAATGTTGGATATGAGAATAATACTCTTTGTCCTACATGTTCTAAAAGTTTAATTTCAAGAGAGTATTTTAATGTGAAATCTTATTCTTTAAAAAATAACACTTGTTCATCTTGTGGAACAAAAATCAATGGAATTTTCTGGAAAAATTAAAAAGGTTTAAATATGAGTATTAGAAAAGCAGTTGTATCAGGAAGTTTTTATCCAAATGATAAAAATGAAATAGAAAAATATATAAAGCATTTTAATCAAGGTTTTACAATTCCTGAAAATTCGGACGTGAAAAAAATACATCCACGAGCAATAATTTCTCCACATGCAGGATATATTTATAGTGGATTTACGGCAAATTTAGCTTTTAATTTAGCTTCTAAAAACTCTTCTTTTAAAAGAGTAATTGTAATAGGACCTTCTCATAAGGTCTATTTAGAAGGTGCTTCTATTGCTTTATATCATGAATATGAAACACCTTTAGGAAATATAAAAATTGATCTTGATTATTCAAAAAAATTAAAAGATAAATATGATTTTTTAGTTTTTGATGAAGAGCTTCATTTTGAGCATTCAACAGAAACACAAGCACCATTTATTAAAAGTTATTTTAATAACTTAGAAATAATAGAAATAGTTTATGGAAAGTTAAATTATGAATTATTATCTAGCTTAATAGATGAACTTTTAGAAGATAAAAATAATTTTATTGTAATAAGCACAGATTTAAGTCATTTCCATACTTTTGATGAGGCAAAAAAGATTGATAATATTTGCTTAAATGCTATTGCAAAAAGGGATTTACATCTATTTGAAAAAGGTTGTGAAGCATGTGGTATAATTGGAGTTAAAGCAATGATAAAATCTTGTCTTAAAAATGATTTAATAACGAATATGCTACACTATTGTACTAGTTATGATAGAACAAAAGATGCTTCAAGTGTTGTTGGATACAGTTCATTTTTAATAGGCCAGAAAACTTAAAAATTAAATTTAACAAAGGAAGTATTATCTATGTTATTTACACTAAAAAAAATTGTTTCTATTTTTTTAATGCCTTTATCAATTGGCTTGATACTGTTTTTTTTAGGATTGATTTTTTTATATAGTAAGAATTATAAAAGAGCAAAAATCTTTTTATCAATTTCGTTTTTATGGATGGCACTTATTGCCTATTCACCTTTTTCAAACTCCTTAATAAAACCCTTAGAAAATCAATATAAAGCTTATTTAGAGATTGACTCTAATATTAATTATATTTTAGTTTTAGGAAGTGGTCATGTTACAAATAATAATGTTTCTAAAATATCTCAAGTTTCAAATACTGCTTTAATGCGAATAGCTGAAGGTATTAGAATTTATAAGCAATTAGATAATGCAAAAATTATATTTTCAGGTTATGCAGGAAAAGATATCAAAACTCCTCATGCTTTTATTGCAAAAGATGTAGCTATATCTTTAGGAGTGTCAAAAGAAAATATCTTAACTCAAGAAGAGGCTAAAGATACACAAGAAGAAGCTGAACTTGTATCAAAGATTGTAAATAATGAAAAATTTATTTTAGTAACTTCTGCTTCTCATATGCCAAGAGCAATGAAAATCTTTCAAAATCAAAGCTTAAATGCAATTGCTGCTCCAACAGATTTTTTATCAAAAGAAGATGGGGATTATTTAAGAGAACCAAGAGCAAAAGAAATTAGAAAAACTGAAGTTGCAATGCATGAATATATTGGAATGCTTTGGTATGAGATTATTGAAAAAATTAGATTTTATGTAAATTGATAATTCATTATAGTATAATGCGCACAATATAAAGGTGTAGAAGAAATAATGAACAAAATTTTAGAAATAGAAAAACTTTCTTTCTCTTATGATAAATTAAATGTTTTAGAAAATGTAGATTTAGATATCTTAGATAATGATTTCCTTGCAATTATAGGGCCAAATGGTGGAGGAAAATCTACACTATTAAAATTAATTTTAGGTCTTTTAAAAACAAAAAATGGAAGTATAAAAAAACATTTAAAAAAAGATTTATTAGCTTATGTACCTCAAAATACAAATTTAAATACTGATTTTCCAATCACTGCTTTAGAAGTAGTTCTTATGGGTCATGTTTCAATCTCTAAGCAAATCTTTGGGTATAGTAAAGAGGATATTGATTGTGCGTTAAACTCCTTAAAAAAAGTTAGTATGGAAAAATTTGCTTCTTCAAAAATTGGTGATTTAAGTGGTGGTCAAAGACAAAGAGTATTTATAGCACGAGCACTTTGTTCAAATCCACAAGTAATGCTTTTAGATGAACCAACAGCTAGTATTGATGTTAAAGGACAAAAAGAGATTTATGAATTATTAAAAGAGCTTAATAAGAATATTGCAATTGTTGTAGTAAGTCATGATATTTCTGTTCTTATGAATTATGCAAAAAATGTAGCTCATGTGAATAAAAACTTAGTTTATCATCATTTAAAAAATATTGAACAAAAAATAAATACTGAAGATGAACATTTATGTGAGGTTGAATTATTATCAGCTCTTGGTAAAAAACAAGTTTGTTGTAATCATACACATGAATAAAATATATAAAAATATTAAGAGGAAGATATGCTAGAGGCTTTACAATATGATTTTATTCAAAATGCATTAATAGCTGGTATTTTAGTATCAATTACTGTAGGAATAATAGGCTCATTGGTAGTAGTAAATAAAATTACCTTTTTAGCAGGTGGAATTGCTCATAGTTCATATGGGGGAATTGGTCTTGCTATTTTTTTAGGTTTACCTGTATTATTTGGTGCCACAATTTTTGCAGTGTTAACTGCAATTATTATTGCTACAATAACCTTGCAAAATAGAAATAGAATTGATGCAATAATAGGAATTATGTGGGCCTTTGGAATGGCTATTGGTATTATTTTTGTTGATATGACACCTGGTTATAATGTTGATTTAATGTCTTATCTTTTTGGATCTATTATTGCAGTTTCTAATGAAGATATTGTATATTTGAGTATTTTAGATATATTTATAGTATCTCTTGTAGTCTTTTTTTACAAGCAAATACTTGCAGTCTCTTATGATAGTGAGTTCGCTTCTCTTAGAGGTATAAATGTTAAATTCTTTTATACTCTTATTTTAATATTAGCAGCTCTTAGTGTTGTTGCTGCAATTAAAGTTGTTGGTCTTATTTTAGTAATTGCACTTTTAACTATTCCTACATATTTAGCAGAATTATTTGCTAAACGATTATCATCTATGATGATTTTAAGTTCAATACTAGCTACCTTTTTTACTCTTATGGGTTTGATAATTTCTTACTATTATGATATAAGCTCAGGAGCTAGTATAATTATTGTTGGTGTATTTACACTATTACTTGTTAAATTATTAGGAAAAAAATGAACGAAAAAATAGAATTGGGTATTTTAAATACTTTAAAAATAAACAGAGTATCAGAACCTGGAATTTATTTGATAGCAGGAGATGAAGAAGAGGTTTTACTTCCTAATTGTTATGTTACAAAGCAGATGGAAATTGATTCTTTATTAGAAGTATTTATTTATACAGATAGTGAAGATAGATTAGTAGCTACTATTTTAAAACCCTATGCTATGAAGAATGATTTTGCTTCTTTAGAAGTAGTAGATAGTGCTAACTTTGGAGCTTTTTTAGATATAGGTTTACCAAAAGATTTATTAGTTCCTAAAAATAAACAAAAATCAACTTTTAATATTGGTGATATTAAAGTAATACAAGTTTTAGAAGATGACAAAACAAATAGATTAATAGGAAGCGAAAAATTTGATCTTAATAAAGAACCTAAAAATCTTAATATTGGCGATGAGGTAGATATTCTTTTATATACAAAAACACCACTTGGTTTTAAAACTATTGTAAATAATGAATTTGAAGGTTTAATTTACCATAATGAGATTTTTGAAAATATTCAAGTAGGCGATAAAAAAAGAGCTTATATAAAACTTATTAGAGAAGATGGAAAAATTGATCTCTCTTTACAAAAGTTTGGTGCAAAAAAAAGTGATGATAACCCAGCTAAAGTCTTAAGTATTTTAAAAGAAAATGGTGGAGAACTAGGTTTTACTTATAAGAGCGATGCTGAAGATATTAAAGATGTTTTTGCTTTAAGTAAAAAAGCTTTTAAAGCTTCATTAACAAAGTTAATTGAAGAGAAAAAAATTACTTTATTAGAAGATAAGATTTTAATTATTTAAAAATTGTTTTGATATACTTAAACGATAAAAATAAAAGAAATAAAAAAGGGAAAATATGGCTAAAACTAATCTAAAAGGAAACCCAGTAGAATTAGCAGGAACTGAAATCAATGTAGGTGATAAAGCACCTATAGTTAAGGTTGTAGCTCAAAATTTATCAGATGTACAAATTGGTGGAAAATCTCAAATGATAGTTGTTGTACCATCTTTAGATACAGAAGTATGTGCGGCAGAAACTAGAAAATTCAATGAAGAAGCAGTTAGAACTGATGCTGAAATTATTGTGGTATCAATGGATTTGCCTTTTGCAGCAGGAAGATTTTGTACAACTGAAGGAATTGAGAATTTAACTGTTGGAAGTGATTTTAGAAATAAAGATTTTGCAAATTCTTATGGTGTTCTAATTGCTGATGGTCCTTTAGCTGGTGTTACTTGTAGAGCAATTTTTGTAATAAATAACGATGGTATAGTAACTTACAAAGAGATTTGTGAAGAGATTACAAAAGAACCAAATTATGAGGCTGCTTTAGCTGCTATTAAATAAATTAAACAAAAAATATTTTAAAAGGGAAAAGATTTTATCTTTTCCCTTTTTTTATTTCTTAAATTTATTTGCTTTGATAAATATCAATGTTATTAAAAGATTAAGATATTATAATCACAAAAATTAATATTAAGGATATGCATGTCAAAAACAACAATGCTAAAAGGTAATGTAGTAAATCTAAGTGGAACAGAGTTAAATATAGGTGATGTAGCCCCTATTGTAAACGTAGTAGCAAAAGATTTATCAGATTTTCAAGTAGGTGGTCAAAAAGGTAAGGCTCAAATTTTAGTAGTAGTTCCTTCTCTAGATACAGCTGTTTGTGCAGCAGAAACTAGAAAATTCAATGAAGAGGCTGCAAATATTGAAAATACTGAAGTAAATGTAGTATCAATGGATTTACCTTTTGCAATGGGAAGATTTTGTACAACTGAAGGAATTGATAATTTAACAGTTGGAAGTGATTTTAGAAATAAAGATTTTGCAAATGCTTATGGTGTTCTAATTGCTAATGGTCCTTTATCTGGTGTTACTTGTAGAGCAATTTTTGTAATTAATGCATCTGGAATAATAACATATAAAGAAATTTGTTCAGAGATTACGGAAGAGCCAAATTATGAAAATGCTATAAGTGCAGTAAAAGATGCAACATCTACATCTTGTTGTGGAACTTGTCAATAGTCAAGGTTTTAAGCTAAACATGTTGATATAATCTCGCTATATTTAAAAAGGCTTTCTTCTTAAAGAAAGCCTTTTCTAGGAGATTATATGTTTACAACGAATCCAAATCCTTCCCCTAAAGTTGATACTAATAATAGTATTCAAGTTTGGTATAAGAAATTTTCATCACAACCCCATCAGCCTTTTTTTGCAAATGGTATTATATTTTTTATACTTTTTATGTTTTTGCTTTTAGGTTCTTTTTCAAATATTTTTACAGTAAATAGTTCTGTTATCGATTATCATGCATATACTATGCTTTATGTTGTATTTATTCAATTCTTTCTTGGATTTTTATATGTTGTTTTTCCAAGATTCTTAACACAAGCAGAAATAGAGCCCAAAGAATATATGAAGAATTTTTTTATTTATTTTATTTCTTCAATTGGCATTTTTTTATCTTTACTTTTTTCTCTAAAAATATATATATTATTTGTTCTGATAATGTTTATTGCACAAATTCTTAGTTTTAAACTTCTTTATTCCATTCATAAAAAAAGTATAGTAACAAATAAATATGATACAAAATGGGTGCTTATATTTTTTGCTTTTGGCTTACTAGGTCATTTATTATTTATAATCTCTTTATTTGATTTTCCTCAAGCATATTTAATTAAACAGATTTCTATTAATATTGGATTTTATCTATTTATCTTTGGAATAATTTTTACAATTTCTCAAAGAATGATTCCCTTTTTCACATCCATGAAAGTACAAGGTTATGTGATAAATAAAACAAAAAATCTTATGGAAGTTGTTTTTATACTTTTGGTTTTAAAAGTTTTTATTTTAAGTTTCCAAACAGCTGAATTAAACTTGATAGCGGATGTTCCATTATTTTTACTTTTTACAAAAGAGTTAGTAAAGTGGAAATTGCCAATGTTTAAAACTGTAGCTATTATGTGGGTTTTATTTTTATCTTTATATTGGATTCCCTTTGCATTTTTTATATCTATTTTAGAATCATTAAATGCACTTTTATATACTGGTTTTGTATTTGAAAAAGTTGTTATTCATACTTTAGCTATTGGCTATTTTGTTACAGTTTTACTTGGCTTTGGAACAAGAGTTGTATTGGGACATTCAGGACAAACTCCCCATGCTGATAAATTTGCAATTTTTATATTTATAGCTGTACAGTTTATTGCATTTTTTAGAATTTTTGCATCAATTAGTTCTAATATGAATTTTGATTATTTATTTTACATAAATCTGTCAGCACTTCTTCTTATTATAGGATTAATTCTTTGGTCATTAAGATATTTAAAAATTTTATTAAAAGGTAAATAAAAAGATACTAAACATATACTTAACACTAAATCTATAAAATACAAAAGAATTAGAGAAAGGATATGTGATGAACATAATAAAAAAACCTTCATGGCAAATTAGTGAGAATGAAGTAACTCCCAAAGAATTGTTTGATAAAAGAAGAACATTTTTAAAGTTAGGGGCTGCTTCTCTTATTGCAGGAAGTTCTGTTGTTGAAGCATTAGCAAAAGATCAAATCCCAGTGCCAAACTTACAATTTATAAAAGATAATAATCCAAATAATTTAGAACTAAATACATATGAAGAAATATCTTCATATAACAACTTTTATGAGTTTACAACATCAAAAGAGGGTGTTAAACGAATGGCTCATACTTTAGATACAAATGATTGGAAAATAGAAATTGATGGATTAGTTGAAAAACCTTTTGAAATTGATTTTGAAGATTTATTAAAACAAGTTACTTTGCAAGAAAGAATTTATAGATTTAGATGTGTTGAAGGTTGGTCTATGGTCGTACCTTGGAATGGCTTTACCTTAGCAGATTTAATAAAAATTGCAAAACCTTTATCTAGTGCAAAATATGTGAGATTTGAAACAAAATTTGATGATGATATGTTCCCTGATCAAGCAAGAGGAGTATTTTCAACAATTACTTACCCTTATGTTGAAGGCCTTAGAATGGATGAAGCTATGAATGACTTAACTTTAATGGCTGTAGGTCTTTATGGTTCAAGAATGCCAAAACAAAATGGTGCACCATTAAGACTTGTAGTTCCTTGGAAATATGGTTTTAAATCAATAAAGTCAATATCAAAAATATCATTTGTAGATAAAGAACCTTTAAATTCTTGGCAAAAAGAAAATCCAAGAGAATATGGCTTTTTTGCAAATGTTAATCCAAATGTTGACCATCCACGATGGTCACAAGCCCGAGAACGTGTTTTAGGAAAGTTTTTTAAACAAAAAACATTAATGTTTAATGGATATGAAAAAGAAGTAGCTTCAATGTATGAAGGTATGGACTTAAGAAAGTTCATATAAATAAAAGTGAAATTAAAGAAAGAGTGCAAAAGATTATGAAAAGAGTTCTACAATTTATTATTTTAATTATTGTTTTATCATTGCCTTTATTTTTTGCACTATATGAATTATTTATTGTTCAAAATGTAAAAGATCCTATAAAATATATATATACAATCACAGGGGCAAGTGCTACAGTAATTCTTTTTATTAGTATAACTCTTTCTTTACTTACAAAGTGGGTAAAACTAATTAAATACAGAAGAACAATTGGTTTAATGGGCTTCTTTTATGCTTTTTTACATTTTTTGAATTTTTTTATTTTAGATGCAGAATTAGATTTTTCATTTGTAATAAAAGAGACTTTAGATAAACCTTTTATTTACTTAGGAATGATTGCATTTTTTATTCTTATTTTTATGGCTATGACTTCTACAAAAGTACTTTTTAGAAAATTTAATAAGTATCATAAATTAGTTTATTTAGCATTAATTTTAATTACAATACATTTTATAATGGCTCAAAAATCTCTTACAATGCTTCAACTTATTTATATTTTATTAATTCTTAGTCTTTCATATTTTAAACTCTTACAGCAAATAATACGAACAAATAATACTAGCAAGAGTTCAAATAACATCTGATTAATACCTTGATAATTAATTTTATCTTAAAATCCTCCATAAATATGGATAAATTATCAATTGGTGAGAAGTTAGGCTTTATAGTTTTTTTATTTCTTTATTTGCTTTAATCATAGCATTTGTAGTTTTGCATTTTCAAAAAGTTAATCAAGAAAATGAAATTTATAAAGAAACAATAAAAGAACTTAAAGCTATGTCAAAAGAGAATCTTTATGCAAAGTTTAGTGCAGGTATTTCAAATGCAGTTTCAATAGCAAATGATTGAATGATAAAAAAAGCATTAAAAAATAATAACAGAGAACTTGCAATTGAATCGTTAAAAAATCTTAGTAAAGCTATGAAAGAATCAACAGATTTTAAAAATATTAAAGTTCAAGTACATACAAAAGATAATAGATCTTTTGTAAGAGCATGGATGCCTGAAAATTTGAAGATGATTTAAGTAGTTTTAGACATAGTGTTGTAAATGTTAATTCTACAAAAAAAGCCTTAAATACTTTTGAAATTGGTAAAGCTGGTTTATCTATAAAATCAATAATACCTGTTATTGAAAAGGGGGGAGAACCTTGGTTCTTTAGAGTTTATCCAAGGTTTGAATTCAGTAGCAAAAATATTTGAAAAAGAAGAAAAAGGTTTTCTTCTTTTAATGGACAAAAGACTTACTAATGTAAAACAGTTTGATGAAAAGAAAATATATAAAACAAATTATATTATTTCACAAAAATTTATAAATAAAGATTTCTATGAAGATGCTAAAAGCATAAATTTAGAGACTCTTTTAAAAGATAAAATACTTATTGATAAAAAATATCTTTTCACATATTCAGAAGTAAAAGATTTCAGAGGTAAAAAATTAGGAATTATTTTATTAGCAAGTCCCATGAAGATAGTAAAAACAGTTGTTAAAAAATCAGAAACTATAATAAATAGTGCTTTAATATTGATTGTTTTGTTAATAATATTTATTTTAATATAATTAATATCTTTGCAAGAAAAATAGTTATCTCTCCTTTAAAAAATTTAAATAAAGGAATAAAAGAATTAATATCTAATAATTCAAAAAATTCTTCAATGAAAGTTGAAAAAAACTCTAATGATGAGTTAGGTGAAGTAGTTGATAGTTTTAATATTAATTTACAATCAATTGAAGATGGTATAAAACAAGATGGAAAAGTTATTGATGAGGCCATTGATATTGTTGAAAAAGCAAAAAGTGGATTTTATAATTATGATATAAAAGAGAGTGCAAGTTCTTCACAAGTAGAAGAGCTTAAAATAAAAGTTAATGAAATGTTGAAAGTTACAAAAGAAAATATGACAATTATTACAAAAGCACTTTTATCCTTTGGTAATGCTAAATTTGATTATTCTATAGATGTAAAAAGTCCAGGAAATGTTGGTTCTTTAATAAAAGGAACTAATTCAATGAGAACTTCTATCTCGGAAATTCTTTGTATGATTGAAAATGCAAGTACTAGCTTATCTTCAAATTCAGAAGAATTAGCTGCTACTTCAGAACAACTTTCAGCATCTTCAACAGAACAAGCAGCTTCATTAGAAGAGACTGCTGCTATTGAAGAAATAACATATGCAATTTGTCAAACAGATGAAAAAACAAATGAAATGCTTGTTGTTGCAGAGGACTTAAAACAAACTTGTGATAAAAATGACGAACTAGCTCAAACAACTGGAAAGTCTATGGAAGATATTAATCATGCAACTAAAGACATAGCTGAAACAATCTCTATTATTGATCAAATTGCATTTCAAACTAATATTTTATCTTTAAATGCTGTAGTTGAAGCAGCAACGGCTGGTGAAGCAGGAAAAGGTTTTGCTGTTGTTGCAGGTGAGGTGAGAAATTTAGCCGCATGTTCAGCTGATGCAGCAAAAGAAATTAAAGATTTAGTATCTTATTCTCAAGAAAAAACCAAAGAGGGTAAAGATAGTGCAGATATTATGGTTGAAAGTTTTTCTTTTCTTAATAATAAAGTTCAAGAAGTTACAACATTAATTAGTGAAGTATCAACTGCTTCAAATGAGCAAAAATTAGGAATGGACAAATAAGTGATGTTATAAATGAATTAGATAAAGCAACTCAGGAAAATGCAAATGCTTCAGAAGTTGTTTCTACTAAAGCAATGGCCCTTAGTGCACTCTCTAGTGATCTTATCTCTATTATTAATGGAACTACTTTTGATAAATCAAAAATGAAATCTGTTTGTGATGTGGATTTAGTTTTTGATACTACAAAACTTAAATTAGATCATATAAATTTTAAAGAAGTTAATTCTGATAAAGTAGGAAATAATAATAGTTGGAAAGTTAAGAATCACAATGAATGTGATTTAGGGAAATGGATTGATTTACATAAAAACGAAAAATTTGCTAATTCAAGTGACTGGCAAAAATTATTAAAATTCCATGAAGACGTACACAGTGGAGTTCAAGAGTATATTGATACTGATTCTTTAGATAAAAAAGACAAAAAGTTAACAAAGATTGCAAGTGATATAGAAAAAAATACGACAGAAGTATTTAATTATATTGATAAAATAAAAGAACATAAATGTGAAGAATTAAAAGAAATGAGAAGTTAACTCTTCATTAACCTTTCATTACTTTATGATTAATTCACATCATGTATAATTTTTACATGGATTAAGAAGAAATGCGAAACTTCTTAAAAAATTTAAAAACTGCGAATTTTTAAGTTTTCCAAAATTTGTTTCCTTATGTGTAAAAAAGCTCCTTTTCTAAGGAGCTTTTTTTTTATATTAATTTCTTTTAAAATTAATATCAAATCAAAAATCTTTATGATAATATTCGCCAATGAAAAAACTCCCAAAGAATAAAATATAAATGCCTCTATCAAATCTAAATAAAGAACAATTAAGTGCCGCAATTTGTGGAAGTGGATATAACCTTATTATTGCAAGTGCAGGAACTGGTAAAACTTCTACAATAGTTGGACGAATTGCAAACTTAATTAATAATGGTGCAAATCCTGAAGAAATACTTCTTTTAACATTTACTAATAAAGCTGCTGCAGAAATGGTAGCAAGAGTTGCTAAATTTTTTGGTAAAGATGTTGCAAAACAAATAATGGCTGGAACTTTTCACTCTGTTTCTTATAAGTTATTAAAACAATTAAATGTAAATATAACCTTAAAACAACCAAATGAATTAAAAACATTATTTAAGTCTTTATATGAAAAAAGAGTCTTTTATGATAGAGATGATGAAGCAAATCCTTATGATGGTGGATATTTATATGATTTATACTCTTTATATTTAAATTCAAATGAGGGTGAAGAGTTTGGTTTTTGGATAAAAGAAAAAAATCCTGCACATGAACTTTATACAGCTATTTATGAAGATGTTGTATTAGAGTTTAATGAATTAAAAGTTAAGTATGGATATGCAAATTTTGATGATTTATTAACAATAATGTTAGAAACTTTAAAAGAAAAAGAGTTTGAATTTAAAGAAATTTTAGTAGATGAATATCAAGATACAAACCCTTTGCAAGGAAGGTTACTAGATGGATTTAAACCTAAATCACTTTTTTGTGTAGGAGATTATGATCAAAGTATTTATGCTTTTAATGGTTCTGATATAGGAATTATTTCAACTTTTGCAAGTAGATATAAAGATGCAAATGTTTTTACTTTAAGAAAAAACTATCGTTCAACAAAACCTATTTTAGAACTTGCAACTAGAGTTATTGAACATAATGAAAGAATTTATGAAAAAAACCTTGAAGTAATGAGACATGATGATACTATAAAACCTAAACTTTTAGAGTTTACAGAATTATTTCAACAGTATCATCATATTTCAGATTTAATTTCAAAAAGTTCAACTCCACACAATGACATGGCAATTATTTTTAGAAATAATTCAAGTGCAGATGGAATTGAGGCAAACTTAAGAGAGTATGGAATTCCTGCAAAGAGAAAAGGTGGAATGTCATTTTTTGATTCAGTAGAAGTAAAATTTATTTTAGATGTCTTAGTTATGCAATTATCACATAATGATATGATGGCTTTTATTCATGTCCTTGAACTTGGAAAAGGAATAGGAAAAGCAATTGCAAAAGATGTTTTTGATGCCTTAATTAAATTAGGTCATGGGGATATGTTTAAAGGGCTTTTCTCTCCTGATGATAGTATTAGAAATCCATATGAGACTAATAGGGTAAAAAATATTCAACTTGGACTTTTTGATGACTTTATAGAATTAGGTTCTATTTCAAAGTTTAAAGATTGTAATTTTGAAGAAGCATTTTTAGCAAATCCAATTTTAAAACATCCAAAACTTTCAGTTGATGGAGCAAAATTTATTTATGATTTTTATTTACTTCTTAAACATTTAAGGCGTACAAAAAATCCTGATTCTTTGGTTAACTCCATTTCTTCTTCTATGATGTATTCAAAAATAAAAGAGATTCTAGCAACAAAAAGAGCTACTCAAAAAGATGGAACTGTTCATGCTATTCAAAAAGCAAAAGCATTGGCAAAAATAAATAGAAAAGTAATGCTTTTAAAACAGTTATCAAGAAATTTCCATGATCTTTCAAAATTTGTAAATTCAATGATTTTAGGTGGAAGCGAAATGAGTGAAGGAGAGGGTGTTAATCTTCTTTCTGTTCATGCTAGTAAAGGTTTAGAATTTAAAGAAGTATATGTCATTGACCTTATGGATGGAAGATTTCCAAATAGAAAATTAATGAGTAAAGGTGGAAGTTTAGAAGAAGAAAGACGACTTTTTTATGTTGCAGTTACAAGAGCAAAAGATATTTTATATCTTTCATATGCTAAATTTGATAAGGTTAAAAAAATGGATTTTATTCATTCCCCTTTCTTAAAAGAGGCAGGTTTAGTAAAAAAAGCAGATTAATTTTTAATAAATTTAAAATTGAGACAGTACTGAGACATTCTTTTGATATGATATTTAAAAGCTTATAAAAGGATGTTAAAATGAGTGAATTTACTATTTTACAAGTTAGCAAGACAATTTCAAGTGAAATAGATTTGTCTAAATGTCAAAAAGAAACTTTATACGAAATAGAACTTTCAATCAAAAAAATTAATAATCTACTAGAAAATGAAAAAACAAGAGAAAAAATAGTGAAAGATGAGCTTAACACTATTAATAATTTTAATGAAAACAATTTATTAGAATACTTAGCTTTAATAGAAAAAAATATAAAAAAACTATCTCTTTTTTTAGAAATTTTAGAAAATAAGAAAAATCTATTTTTATTTGATGCTAAGAATTATTTTAAATCAATAGAAGATATAAATCTGCACAAACTTACTTCACTTATATAAAGAGTTTTTTCAAATCTAAAGATAAACCTTTTTTAGATATAATCGCGAATATTTTATAAAAAACAACGTAATTAACATATAGGAATTTAAATGAGTGAAAAGTATGAACCATCAAAAGTAGAAGATAATTTTTATAAAATCTGGGAAGATAGAGATTATTTTGAGATTGATGGAAATAAAAATATTCAAGAACTAGATGAGAATGGTAAACAAAAAACTTTTTCTATTATGATGCCACCACCAAATGTAACAGGGTCTTTGCATATTGGACATGCCTTAACATTTACCCTTCAAGATATTATAACTCGTTATAAAAGAATGGATGGTTTTAAAACTTTATGGCAACCAGGAACTGACCACGCAGGAATTGCAACTCAAAATGTAGTAGAAAAGCAATTATTAAGTGAAGGCACAAGTAAAGAAGAAATTGGAAGAGATAAATTTTTAGAAAGAGCTTGGTTACAAAAAGAGACAAGTGGTAGCAATATAGTTCATCAAATGAGAAAACTAGGAGTAACGCCAGCTTGGAAGCGTGAGCGATTTACTATGGATGAAGGTTTAAAAGAGGCTGTTAAAGAAGCTTTTGTATCTTTATATAATGAAGGACATATTTCTCAAAATAATTATATGGTTAATTGGTGTACTCATGATGGTGCATTATCTGATATTGAGGTTGAACATGAAGAAGTAAATGGTAAGTTTTATCATATGATTTATAAATTTGCTGATGGTAGTGGTGAACTGCAAGTAGCAACAACTAGACCAGAGACTTACTTTGGTGATACTGCAATTATGGTTCATCCTGATGATTCAAGATATACAAATATTGTAGGAAAAGAAGTACTTCTTCCACTTACAGATAGAACAATCAAAGTAATTACAGACTCTCATGTTGATATGGAGTTTGGAACTGGTGTTGTTAAAGTAACTCCAGCCCATGATCAAAATGACTATGAAGTGGGGAAAAGACATAACTTAGAGTTTATTAAAGTTTTTGATGAATCTGGAATTTTAAATGATTATTGTGGAGAGTTTTCTGGACTTGAAAGATTAGAAGCAAGACCAGTTATTGTCAAAGCTTTAGAAAATGCTGGATATATTGTAAAAATAGAAGATCATGTTCATCAAGTAGGGCATTGTTATAGATGTAAAAATATTGTTGAACCTTTTATCTCACAACAATGGTTCTTAAGTTCTGAAATGGCTCAAGAATCTATTAGAAAAACAAAAGAGACTACAAAACAAAGAGCAGAAGATGGAACTCATAATGGAACACTTTTTCATCCTTCTCATTGGATAAATTCATATACAGCGTGGATGGATGAATTAAGACCTTGGTGTATTTCAAGACAATTATGGTGGGGACATAGAATCCCTGTATTTACTTGTAACTCTTGTAATCACCAATGGGCAGATAAAAAAGATGAGCCTGAAGCTTGTCCTAAATGTGGAGAAAAACTTTATACTCAAGACCCAGATGTTTTAGATACTTGGTTCTCTTCAGCACTATGGGCTATGTCTCCTTTAGGTTGGGGAAATAATGGAAAACTAGAAGATTTATATACATCTAGTGATGAAGCTGATTTTTATCCTAATTCATTACTTATAACTGGTTTTGATATTATGTTCTTTTGGGTAGCTAGAATGATGATGATGGGTGAACACTTTAAAAAAGAGTTACCTTTTGAAGATATTTATATGCATGCTTTAGTAAGAGATGAAACTGGAGCTAAAATGTCTAAATCAAAAGGAAATGTAATTGACCCACTTGATATGGTTGAAGAGCATTCTGCAGATATTATTAGATTTACACTTGCATACTTAGCTGTTCAAGGTAGAGATATTAAATTAGGTGCTAAAAACTTAGAGCAGTTTAGAAACTTTACAAACAAGCTTTATAATGCATCGAATTTCTTACAATTAAATGTAGATACTTTCCCTGATTTAAAAGATATTGAGATTAAAACTCCTCTTGGAATTTATATGCAAAGCAAATTAAGCGATTCTGTAGATGAATTAAGAAATGCACTTGAAACATATAAATTTAATGAAGCAGCATCTATTCTATATAAGTTTGTTTGGAATGAATTCTGTGATTGGGGAATAGAGTATGCAAAAGCTTCAAAAGATTCTGTAATTGAACTAGGAGCTATATTTAAAGAAACACTTAAAATGACTTCACCATTTATGCCATTTATTTCTGATTATTTATATCACAAATTATCAGGGACTACTTTAGAAGAGGGTGAATCTTTAATGATTACATCATTCCCTAAAAATATCTCTAAAAATCAAGAAATAGAAGATATGTTTGCAGTTATTGAAGAATCAATTACTAGTGTTAGACGTGCTAAAGTTGTTATTGATATGGGTAATTCTAAAATTGCAAAAGCATATATAAAATTAGATAAATCAATTGATACTAATATGGCTAAACCATTTATAGAAAAACTTGCAAAAGTTGAAAATATAGAGTTTGTTGATGCCAAAGTTGAAAACTCAATTACAGATGTATCTGATAATTTAGAGGTTTATTTACCAACAGATGAAATTGATATGAGTCCAATTATTGAGAAGTTAACTAAACAAAAAATAAAAACTCAAAAAGAGTTTGATAAACTAAATGGAATGCTTTCAAATGAAAGATTTGTAGCAAATGCACCTGAAGCTGTAGTTTTAGAAAACAAAAAAGCTTTAGAAGATGCTAGAATAAAATTAGAAAAAATAGAAAATGAATTAAGGGCTATTTCTTAATAGCTTTTATTCATTAACTTATAATCAAAAGGAAAAAAATGACAAAATACTTTAAGATAATTACTCTTATAACAATCACCTTATTTTTTTCCTCTTGCGTACCTACTCAAGAAGATATGAAAAGTGTTTTACAAACAAACTCAGCTACTTCTATTAAAAATGATTCCCAAGACTTACAAAAACTTTTAGTAAAATTAAAAGGAAAACTTGATAAAAGAAATCCAAATAATTTTAGTAAAAAACTTGAGTCAAGAATTTATAAAACTATTAAATATCAAAATAAAAAATTATATATAAGATATAAAGATAATATTTTAGATAATTATAAAGATTATCTTCAAATTGCTTTTTCTAAAGATGTAGTTTTCCCAAGAAATGATTATTTAGTTTTAGGACTTTTTTATTTAATTGATTCTTCTTATGAGATGGATGAAGGTCATAGAATAACAGCTTTAGAGTATGATAAAGAAAAATTAAATAAATTATACAAAAACTTGCAAATAATAAAATGGAAAATAAAAGTAGATAAAGATTTAAATGATGATTATTTATTTCTAACTTGGCAAAATAATTGGCAAATACAATTAGAAAAAAAGTTAAAAAATAATGAAAAACTCTCTTTAGATGAAATAAAAATGTTAGAAGCAATTAAAATAGACCAAGAGTCTGTCCTTGATCCTTCTAATTTCTCTTTTGAGGTTATTTTAACACAAATGATTGATAGAGTTGGGAACTCTTTGCACGCCCTTGGACAAGAGCCTCAGAAGTTAAGTGTGACAGCTTTAAAAAGTATATTTTTATTTCTTTAAAACTTATCACCTTTTAATTTATGTGAAATAGAGTATAAAACAGGTAAATAGATTAGATTTAATATGGTACCCCATAAAAGTCCAAAACCAAGTCCAATTGCAATTGGTTGAAAAATAACTGCTTGTCCTGTTGGGAAAAATATTAATGAACTCATTCCTATTAAAGTGGTAATTGTTGTTAAAACTATTGGTCTAAATCTTTTAGTGGCTCTTAAAAATACATCATTTAATGTTTTTGCTTTTTTAAGATAGGTCATCATTATAATACCATCATTAATAACAACTCCAGCAAGACCAAGAGCTCCAATCATTGAAGGCATAGACAGGTTTAATCCCATTATTTTATGACCTATTAAAACTCCTAAGATAGAGAATGGAATTACACTCATTAGAATAAAAGTTTCTCTAAAAGAGTTAAATAGATATAACATTGCAAGCATAATTAATACAATTGCTAAACCTGAAGCTAAAAGCATATCATGTTTTAAATTCTTTTGTTTTTCAGCTTCACCTTTAAAAATAAGTTTTATTCCACTCTCTTTGATTTTATCAAGTGTTGGTTGTAGTTTTTCTATTACTTCACTTGCTGTTATAATATCTGGATCTACATTGGCAAAAATATAAAAGTTTTTTTCTGCATTATCTTTTATAAGTTGCTCAAAACCTTGAATAATATTAAAGTCAACTATTTGATTAAGCGCAATGAATGTTCCATCACTTAAAGGTATCTCTAAATTCTCAAAATTTTTAAAATCATCTTTATTAATGCTTTCAATTTTTATATCAAGCATATCTGTTGCATCGAAGCTAACACCTTTTTTCTTTGATAAATACATATTAGAAAGATATGAACCTACAAATGCTTCATCAATTCCTAATTGTTCACCATAGGCATTTACTTTTATTTTTATTTCATCAACACCAAATTTTAATGAATTTGATGATGATTTTATTCCTTTTATTGCTTCAATTTCTTTTTGTAACATTGAAATACTTGTTATGATTTTTTCATTATCATTAGAAACTAAACCTATTTTTACATCTGCTTTAACAGGACCTACTTTTCTTTCTAGAACTGTAATTTCTGCTAAATTAAATTTGTCTTTATAATTTTTATTTTCTATGAATTTTTTTAATTTATTTGAAATCTTTACAGATTTTTCTGTTCTAGTTCTTCCTTTATCATCATAATAAAAACTTAAATAAGGAGTTACATATTTGTCTAAAAAGTTTGCTGCTTTTAATTTTTGAAGTTCAACTGTCATATACATAACATATGGATAGTTTTCACTATTATTACCTGTATCACGCCTAAACCCTGCAACTGAATCTATACTTCTAATAAAAAATTTGTCACTTTGTTCCATCAAATCAGCTTCTATTGATTGAACAATTTTAAAGGCATCTTCTAGTTTTGTATTTTCATTTGCTTTAATAGATATTTTTACATCAGTTGCATCAAACTTAGGAAACATTTGGAATTTTGAAGTTTTTACTGCCATAACAGTTGCAATAGGTACTAAAATAATAAAAATTATTAAAAATGTTTTTTTCCAATTCATAAAAAAATGAATTATCGTATTATAAATTTTATTTGCTTTATCCCAAGATGTAACTTTTGATTTGCTTTTTAGCATATGTGCTGCATGTATTGGTAAAAATATAAAGGATTCAATTAAAGAAGCTACAACTAATGCACTTAATGCAATAGGAATTAGTTTCATAACTTCACCCATAGTCCCTGAAATCATAAGAATTGGTAAAAATGAGAATAGTGTTGTAATTGAAGCAATAGTTACAGGTTTAAACATCTCTTTTGCACCCATTACAGCAGCTTCTTTTGGCTCAAAACCTTCTTCTATATGTTGTTGGATATTTTCACTTACAACAATAGCATCATCAACTACAATACCAATTGCAATTAAAACTCCAACTAAAGAAATCATATTAATTGTATAACCACTTAAGTACATATAAACAGCAGCAATTACAAAAGATGTAGGAATACCAATTGCAATTATTGCAGACATTCTAAAGTTAATTAAAATCGCTACAAGTATAGTAATTAATATAATACCAAGTAAAATATTTGAAACTACAATATTTAATCTATCTAAAATTCTTTCACTATTATCATCAGCAACTGTAAGTTTTATATTTGGGTCTAGTTTATTTATCTCAGGTAACATTTTATTTATTTCTTGTGCAACTTTAATGGCATCTGAGGTATCACTTTGTTCAATTGCTAAAGATAAAGCATTTTTACCATTAAAAGAGTACATAGTTGAAGAGTCTTCATACTTTTTACTTACAAAAGCAATATCTTTTAAATAAATATTTTTATTGCCTAATTTAATTAAAGTATTAGCAAAATCTTCAGCATTTTTTGCTCCATTATATGTAGATAAATAATAGTGTTTGCTTTCACCTTCTATTTTTCCAATAGGAAAAATATATGACAGGGTAGATATTGCGGAAAAGACTTCATTTTTATTTAAATTTAAAGCATCAATTTTTTTGTCATCTAATAAAACCTCAAAATATTTATCTGAGTCACCAAAAATTGTAATATCATTTATTCCATTAATACTAAGCAGTTTACTTTTTAATTTATCTGCAAAAGGTTTTAATTGGTCTGTTGTATATTTATCTGAAGTTAAAGAGATATCAATAAGTGAACGTGAACGTTCTAGGGCATTTACAGTAGGTTCATCCATATCTGATGGAAGATCATTTTTTACTAAAGCAATTGCATCTTTGATTTTGTTAGCTTCATTATATTTGTTTTTTCCTTTTTTAAGTTCTAAAACAATAGAAAAACTTCCTGGGCTTATGATTGTTGTAATAGTATCAACACTATCAATATTTTTAATATTATCTTCAATTTCATTTACTGCCATTTTGTCTAAAATATCAACAGATGCTCCTGAGTAAGATCCTTTAACCGAAATCATATCTAAATCAAAACTTGGAAATATCTCTTTTGCTGTATTATTATAAGACCAAATACCAATAGCAAAAACTAATACAAACAATGTATAGTTCATTCTTGAATTTTCTACAAAAAACCTTAGAATTTTTTCAAACATTTTTAACCTTTATATTAAAAATAAGAATTATAATATAGCATTATTAATAGTAGTTTAATATAGATGCTTATTTAAACAACTATCTACTAGCCCCATGTAAATTATACTTTTTAATAAGATCAAAATCTTTATCTTCTTTTACACTTTCTGCAATTACTTTGATATTTAAAAGGTGTGCCAATTCATTAATTGATTCAATAAACTCTTTTTTTGATTTATCATGATATGCTGCATTTGTATAATCTCTTGCAAGTCTTATATAATCAAGTTCAAAACCTTTTAAACTCTCTGGTGATATAAATTTAGTCTCATATCTTTTAACAATAGTTTTTGCACCACAAGTATGAATATATTCACAAAATCTTTTAAATAAGTCTGCATCTTTTGCTACACTATAAGCAGTTATTGAAAAAACAAGTTGATTTGAAATCTTTTTATTTTTAGAAATTTCTTTTTGCAGCCAGATTATAAAATCATTATTTGAAATAGAATCTAATGATAGATTTATACAAATATCGTGAACTATATCATTATTAGCAATATGCATTATTACTTTTTGAATAACTGCCTTATCAAAGTCAATAACTTTTTCATATTTTTCTGCAATTGAAACAAAAGTACCTATTGGAATGTTATTATTATCTTTATCTTTTGCTTTTGTAAAAGCTTCTTGCATAATAATATTTTTTTCTTCTAATGAGTAAGCGTCATTTATAAAATCAATTTCAAAATTTAGTTCTTCAATAATTCTAAATACTAAATTTTTCCATTCATCCATATCTCTAGATAAATCGTTTGAGTTTCTAACAAATGCCTCATTTGGACCAATTAATTTTGCTTTTTCATATGCTTCGTTTGCAGAATGTACCATCTCAGGTATTGTTCCAATTTGATTAAAAGGTGTTGCACCAATATGTGCAACTTCACTTAAATTGTATTTCTTAGATAACTCTTCAAATAAAAATTTTAGTTTAGCAGATTCTTTTATAGCAAAATCATAATCACATCCTTTTATTATTAAAAAGAATTCTGAACCAAAAAATCTATAAGCTTTTATCTCTTTTGATTCATTTAAAGTGAGATCTTTTAAAATATTTGAAAAGTCTAAAATGAATTCATTTATCTCATTATTTGTATGAGTTTTTGCATATTTTGCCAAGTCATTAATTTTAATAGAAAAAATATAACCCTCATTTTTATGAATAAACATATTTTTCATATCTGTTTCAAAGCTTTGCTTCAAGCTTAGCTGTGTTAATTCATCATGTGACAATTTATTTGATAAAAATTCAAGGTTTTTATTTAATTTATTAATTATAGCTTCTATTTTTCTTGACATATCATTCATTGCAATGGCAACATTTTTAATTTCTGTTGTCCAAGGCAATTCTTCAATTACTCCAAAATTTCCTTTTGCAATATCTTTTGCTAGTATTTCAATTCTTTTTAAAGGTTTTAATAAATATTGAACAAATATGAAAAGAACAATAATAGAAATTATAAAAGCAATAATTGCATAAGCAATTGAATTCTTAGCTTGTTCATATAGTTTTGCATAAGCTTCTCCTGGATTTGAACTAACATAAATAATTGCAGAAGTATTCCATCCATCAGATATTTCACTATATTTTTCATCTAAATTTATTGGAATCATATCAATAAACCATTGTGGAACATATTCAAATTTAATATCTCTTTTTTCTTCTACAAGTATTTTATTTATATTTAAATTAGAAAAAGTATCTATAGTTCTATCTTTATTTGAAGCAATAAAATCAAAAGTTATATTTCCACCATTTTTATATGCAGGGCTAGGAATATACCTAAATGATGTAAGAGATTCTTCATTTTCAAAACCTAAATCTTCATTTTCATTTTCAAGTCTTAGTAGTTGCTCATTTATATTTTCATCAGAATCTATTTTTTCAACTTTACCATATTTTGAATCAACTGAAACTGCATTAATTTGCCAAGTAGAATCATCTAGTTCTGTAGATGCCCCAATTAATTCTTTTTTAGTAATTATAAAATCTGCATCTTCTAGTCTAACTTCTTTATAGAATCCACTATTTGAAATAGCTTTAATTATAACTTCTATTTCAGGATCATATTTATCTTTTATAAGTGGTCTTATACTCATACCTAGAGATGTTGCTGTATCTTGAGCCTTACTTGCAGACTCAACTTCTAAGTATTCTTTTGTATTTTTTACACTTATTATAAAATTTCCACTAAAAATTATAAAAAATATAAATGCTATAATAATGTACAGTTGTTTTGATAAAGACATTTCTTTTCCTTTTAAATTCTACTCATTAGTTTTTTCCAATTTTTTAAATTGTTTTTTCCTACTCTTTTTGAGCTTTTCCCTTTGTTTTTAGCTTGCCATAAGCCACTTGCATTAAAACTATAAACTGGTCTTAAATCTATTCTTTTACTTGCTAATTTTAGTTTTTTATTAACATTATCTAATACAATTGGTGTAGCTCCTGGCTTATGGTAATAAGTTAAAACCATATGAGCCTCTTCAAATTTTGTTCGTTTTCTTTTTAATTTTACATAAGTAATTCTTAGTTTATTATCAGGGACTCCAAGTTTTCTTAGAGAAAAATATTTTGCTATTGCATAATCTTCACAATCACCAGCTCCAGAACCTAGAAATTCAAAAGGTGCTGCCCAATAATCTTTTTGTTTCCAATGAACACTATCTCTTCGATATTTTATCTTATTCCAGAAATCATTTACATCTTTTAATTTATTTAAAATATCTTTTTTTTTGGCATTTTGAAGTACACCATCCCAAATTTCTGCTCTTCTTTTTGCTTTTTCTCCATATTTTTTAGAGATTTTATTTAATTCATTTTGAGTAATATTGTAAGTTTTTTTAGCGTTTGTTATTGTGAGTATAAGAGAAATAATGAAAAAAGATATTAACAATATTCTTTTCAAAATTTCTCCTATTTATTTAGTATATATATTATATTGTTATTTTAAGATATTTAATATTCCATCTTCATTAATTTGTTCACTATCATATTTTACAATAATGATATTTTCTGTATCATTTATATACCATTCATCTATTTCATTAACAGAGTGTAATTTATCTGTGTGTTTGATATACTCTGGAGTTAATGGAATATAAGATATTTTCTTTTTAGCTGGATTTGGCATAGTTAAAATTAAAATAATCCATAAAATACAAATGATTGCAATAACAATTACAAGTGAAGTTAATGAAACTTTTTCAAAAAATATACCACCTAAAACTCCACCTAAAAATGTACCAAAATATCCAAATGAGTTAAATATTCCAAGAACTAATCCTCTTTGGTGAACTTTTGCAAATTTTGTAGCAAGTGATTGCATAATAGGCTCATGCATATTAAATCCAATAAAGAAAATCACAACACCAATCACAAACATTGTAGAACCTGTACTCATTCCAATAAGTAAATATGAAACAGCAAATAAAACAATTCCAATTGCAAGAATTTCTTTAAATTTACCTTTTTTCTCAGCTAAAATAGCAGCAGGTGCCATAGCAATAAAACCAAAAATCATAGCAGGTAAATATACTTTCCATAAATCAGACATTTCCCACTGGAAGTTGTTGATTAGCATCATAGGTATAATCATAAATGCAAATGTCATTAAACCTTTTTGTAAAAAGTTTGTAATATTCATTCTAATTAGATTTTTATTTCCTAAAACTTGTGAAAGTTGTGCTTTCCCATTATAAGTATGTCTAATCTTAGGAGGATTTGGGACTGCTTTTAAAAGAACTACAATAGAACCTAAAGCTATTACAGCTGTTAGGTAAAATAGAGTCTCGACACCAGCAAATGAAGAAATAGTAGGACCAGCAATCATAGAAGCTGCAAAGGCAACACCAATGAACATTCCCATAGTAGCCATTGCTTTTGGTCTTTGTTCTTCTTTTACTAAATCACTAATAGTAGCAGTTACAACAGCACCAATAGCTCCTGCACCTTGTAAGAATCTTCCTACTAAAAGCATTAAAATATCATCTGCAATTGCACAAAAAATTGATCCAATAGCAAATAATAAAAGCCCAGTAATAATAGTGCCTTTTCGACCTAGCTTATCACTCATTACACCAAAAGGAACTTGGAAAATCATTTGAGTTAAGGCATAACCACCAACAACAATACCAACTAAAGTAGTGCTTGCACCCTCAAGATTTATTGCATAAACTGATAATACTGGTAAAACGATAAAAAGCCCGAAAAACCTTAATGCAATAATCAAACTAAGAGGTAAAATTGATTTAATCATATATAATCCCGTCATTTATTAAAATAGAAAAAGATTATATATTAATAAGATTAATAATACGTTAAAAGAAAAAAATTATTCTATAGATAAGCTTATACAAAGTATGTTAGTTTTTGTATCATTTTTATATATTTTTTTAAGTATTTAATAATTTTATTTTTTGATTAGTGTCTTTAAGATACAATCCATAAAATAATATTATTATAATAAATACATAAGGAATTAAGATGAAAATAATTTTTATAGTAATTAGTGTTTTACTTACTATAAATTTACTTGCACAAGAGAGTAAACTTCACAAAATCAAATCTAATTCTAAAATAAAAGTATGTATTTGGCCTCAATATTATGGAATATCATATATTGATTCAAGAACACAGAAATTAGTTGGTATAGATAGTGATTTAGCAATTGAATTAGCAAAAGATTTAGGTGTAAAACTAGAGTTAGTTAAAAGCTCTTTTCCAACATTAATCAATGATATAACTAATGATAAATGTGATATAGCAATGTTTGCAATTGGAAATACTAAATCAAGAAGAGTAAAAATGAGATTTACTACACCTCATTTACAAAGTGATATTTATGCAATAACTACAAAAACAAATAAAAAAATTAAATCTTGGGAAGATATTGATAAAAAAGGTGTAATTGTTAGTGTTGCAAGAGGAACTTATCATGAACCTGTTATGAAAAAAAAATTAAATCATGCAGAGTTAAAAGTTGAAGCAGGATTTAAAGCAAGAGAAAAGGAAGTGCAATCAGGACGTGCTGATGTATTTATGACAGATTATCCTTATGCAAAAAAAATGATTTCTAAAACAACATGGGCAAAATTAATTAAACCAAAAAGTACATATCACTTAACTCCATACGCTTGGACAATGAGATATGGTGATGATATCTTTTATCAAAGAGTAGAACAATTTATTCATGATATTAAAAAAGATGGTAGACTTTTACGATTAGCAAGAGAAAATGGATTAGAAGAAATAGTTAGATTAAAATAATTCATTAAAAAAGAAGGAAATTGTTTATTGAAAAAAGTCAGTAAATTAGTAATTGGCTCTAGCATAGTATTTTTAATTATTATTTCTACTATAATGAGTTCTTTGACTATATTAAAAGAAGAAGCTGTAGAAAATTATTTGACAATTTCAAAACTAAATGCAAAAGCTTTTTCAAAAGAATTAAATCAAGATATTTCTAATATTGAACAAACAATGAGAAATATATCTTCTATTATTGATTTATATACAAATAAAAATGGTATTAATCATTGGCTAAATAATATTTTAAGTAACTATCCTCAAATAAGATCTATTAATGTTCTAAAAAATGAAGAAATTATTTTCAGTTCAAACTCTAATAATATTGGTCTTTTTATTAAGAATATTGATCTCTTTCCAAATACTATTTTTGATAATAATATTTTAAAAATCTCAAGGCCTTGGATAGGTAGAGATTTTATTTCTGCAAATGATACAAGTAATTATGAAGAAAAAGTTGATTCCAAAGATTCAACTTTTATACCAATTTCTAAAAAAATTATTACAAAAAAAGGTGAATATAATGTTATTGTAAATTTAAATAGTGATTATTTTATTAATAGATTTCAAACAAATATAAACAATAACAATATTATTTTTGAATTAATCAGACTTGATGGGATTTTATTATTAACAACAGATACTTCAAAGACAGTTGGAAAAAAAATAGAAGCACAAAAATTATTAGAAAGAACAATTGAAGAAAATCAAATTACTGATATAGAGACAATTGATAATACAAAATTTATAGTTACATATATTTTAACTAATGATTATCCCATAAATCTTGCTGTTAAACTTGATTATGAAAAGAACTTATTAAGTTGGAATAAAAAACAATATAATTTTTTTATAATCACAACATTAATTGTAATTATTAGTATTTTAATAGCTCTTCTTTTTTTCTATTTATATAATAAAAAAAGAGAAGAAGAAATAATAATACATAAACTTCAAGTTCAAGAACATGAAAAATTTAAATTACTTTTTCAAAATTCATATTTTTTAACTGCAATAATCTCTGATTTGGGTGAGATTATTGAAATGAATACTACTGCTTTGGATTTTACAGGAGATACAAAAGAATCAGTAGTTGGAACAAAATTCTGGAATTTAAAATGTTGGCAAGAAGAAAATAAAAATAAATTAAAAGGGCTAATAAATAATTATACAAATGAAAGATTAAAATATGAAATAATAGCATTAGATAAAAATGGAAATGAAAAAATAATTGATTTTTCTTTTTCTTCAATTAAATTTGAGAATGAAAATATTTTAGTTGCTATGGGAATTGATATTACAGAAAAAAAACAAAAAGAAAAAATGCTTAAACAAGCATATACTGTATTTAGCAATACAAGAGATGGAATTGTAATTGCAGATAAAAATACAAATCTACTTGATGTTAATGAATCCTTTGAAAAAATAACTGGATATAAAAAGAATGAAGTTCTTAATAAAAAAACTAACTTCTTAAAATCAGGTGTTCATAATTCAGAATTTTATAAAAATATGTGGAATTCTATATTAAAAGATGGATATTGGGAAGGTGAAATCATTAATATAAATAAAAGCAAAAATAAATATACTGAATGGCTTACCATAAATGCAATTTTTGATGATAAGCATGAAATAGTAAATTATATTGGAATTTTTAGTGATATAACAGAACAAAAACTAAAAGAAAAATTAATCAATGAAAAAAATAATGTACTTTATCAACAAAGTAAAATGGCAGCAATGGGTGAAATGATTGCTAATATTGCACATCAATGGAGACAACCTTTATCAGTTATTTCTACCGCCGCAACTGGGCTTTTATTACAAAAAGAATTAAATATATCCACTGAAAAACAGGAAAAAGACTCTTTAGCTGCTATTAATGAATATAGTCAATATTTATCTAAAACTATTGATGATTTTAGAAACTTTTTAAAACTTGATAAAAAACTACATTTATTTGACTTAAGTGAGGTAATTAAAGAAGCAATATCTCTATCTGGTGTAAAATTAAAAAGTAATGAAATAAATATAATTCTTAATTTAAATGATATTAAGATATATGGAATAAGAAATGAATTTATTCAAGTTATAATTAATATTATTAATAATTCCAAAGATGAATTAAAAATAAAAGAAATTAATTCGAAGTATATATTTATAGATAGTTATGAAGAAGGTGATTTTGCATATATTAAAATTAAAGATAATGCAGGAGGAATTCCTCTTAATATAATTGATAGAGTTTTTGAGCCATACTTTACAACCAAACATCAATCTATGGGGACAGGAATTGGTTTATATATGAGTGAAGAGATAATTAGAAATCATATGAATGGAAAACTAAGTGTAAAAAATGAAAAATATATATATGATAGTGAAGAGTATTATGGTGCTTGTTTTACTATTGAAGTTTCTATATAAAAATCATATATCTTAAATTTAAAAAATAAGGGAAATCTATGAAAATTGTTTTAGCTACGGGAAACAAGGGAAAAATAACCGAATTTAAAAAAATGATGCCTGATGATGAAGTTATTACATTTAAAGAGTTAATTGGTGAATACGAAGTTATTGAAGATAAAGAGAGTTTTCAAGGCAATGCAATAAAAAAAGCTGAAGAAATTTATGAAAAAATAACTTCATTAAATAATGATGATGATATTCTTGTAATTTCTGATGATAGTGGAATTACAGTTCCTGTAATAAATAATGAACCAGGAATTTTCTCTGCTAGATATGCAGGAGAAAATGCTACAGATAAAGATAATAACAAAAAATTAATCTCAAAACTAAATGAAAAAAGTTTAACAAAAACTAAGGCCTATTATACAGCTTGTATAGCAATTGTTTATAAAAACCAAACATATAGTGTTCATGGATGGATGCATGGAAATGTAATAAACAAAGAAGTAGGAGAGCATGGATTTGGATATGATCCTATGTTTATTCCCAATGGATTTGATAAAACCTTAGGAGAACTTCCCCATGAAATCAAAAAACAGTTTTCTCATAGAAGTAAGGCTTTAAAATTAGCAAAAAAAGTTTTAGAAGTTGTAATTAAGTAAAATATTTTTGTTTTATCTGATAAGAGTTTTATAAACTCTTATCTTAAAATTTAAATCTTCAACAATTAATTCAATTTCAAATTTATTTTCATTTTTTTTAATTAAAGCAAAAATATCATAATCATCATTCTCTATTTTGACTTTATCAATTGAATTTAAATCATTTAATGAATTTATATATTCTTCCAAAAAAAAGAGATGGTTTTTTGCTTGAATATATCTATATTGGTTTTTAATATTTACAGAATTTATGCTTTTTATTTCGTAAATTTTTATTATTAATAAAGAAAAGATAAATATTAAAATCAAAGTTGATAAGAGAACAAATCCTTTTTTCTTCATATTTTAAACTTCCAAGTTTGAGATATTTTATTTTTTAGTGTTATATCTATTATTAGAATATTTGAAGTTTTTGATATTTGAAATAAACTTACATCTTTTAATAGTATATTATTTTCATAATAAAGTATAGAATCCTTATAAGTGATTTTACTTTCTATATTTGGGAGGTTTTTTTCTATAATTATTTTACTTGAATTTAAATCTATTTTTAAAATTGCAAGATCTTCATTAGTAGTTTGTATTTCAAAAAGTTCTTTTTGGAAGTTAAAGGAATATATTAAAATTATTGAACTAATAAAAACAACCAATAATAATTCAAAAAGAGTAAATGCTTTTTTAGTATTTTTAATTAGGTTCATATTTAATAAGATATATTTCTTCATCTTGATATTCTATTTTTTTTACTAAAAGATCTTCAGCTTCAGTACCATTTTTAACAATTAATATATTTTCATAAGTACTAGTAAAATTTGTAGTATAAGATTTTGTAGTAAAAGAGTTTTCAATATTATTTAAATCTTGAAATTCTTTCTCAAAGTTGTCATAGTAAGAGTTTCGTGAAAATCCTACTATGACAATACTAAGTAATACAATGCTAATTAAGGTTTCAAAAAGAGTAAAACTATTTTTTACCAATTTCTATTGCTTTATTATGTGCAGCTTCAATAGCTTTTATCATTGAATCTCTTACTGCACCTTCTTCAAGTTTTCCCATTCCTGCAGCAGTAGTTCCACCTGGACTCATAACAGAGTCTTTAATTAATGCAGGATGTTGTGTAGTTAAAAGTTGTGCAAAACCTTCAAATAAGCCTTGCACTAATTCATTACTAATCCTTCTTTCAAGCCCAGCTTTAACAGCCCCATCGCTAAGACTTTCTGCAATTAAAGATAAAAATGCTGGTCCACTACCTGCCACTGCTGTTGCAATATCAAGTTGTTTTTCTGTCTCTACCCAAACAGCTTTCCCTACATTATTAAATAATTCAATTGCTAAGTTTTTAGCCTCTTTATCTCCTGTAATTGTAGTAGTTGATTTAGAAACTGATGCTGCTACATTTGGCATTGTTCTAATATAATATTTTGAATCAATTTGTTTTTTAATTGTATCCAGAGTTGTTCCTGCTAATATTGAAAAAATAATATTTGCTTTTCCTTGTAATCTAACTGCAACACTCTGTAAAGCATAAGGCTTTACACAAAAAATAATATTTTTATCATTTATATCTTCAGAATCAGAAATTACTTTTATCTCTACTTCTGGTATATCTTCTTTGATTTTTTGTAGTTTTTTTATATCTCTACCTAGAATCTCAACTTCAAAATTATTTACAAGACCACGTGCAAGAGCTTGTGCCATGAAACCATTCCCAATAAGTGTTAATTTCATTTATTACCTTCTATTCTTTTTTGTATTATTATATCTAATTATTTATAATAGTAAAATAGTCAAAAAAAAGTAAGAAACTAGCAAGGATAAAAAGGATAAAATAACTCAATTTTGAAAAAAGGATTATTTAAATGATTAACAATTTAAAATTTAGAAATTTACTTTTTCTAATCTCGCTAGGTTTTTTACTAGCTTCTTGTTCTTCAAAAAAAGAAGGTTCACAAGAATATGACAAGCCTGCACTTTATTGGTACAACAAAATGGTAAAACAAATTAGTACAGGTTATTTAGAAGAAGCTGACGATACTTACACTTCTTTAGAAAGTGAACATAGAAATACACCATTACTTCCTACTGCATTGCTTATATTAGCAAATGGACATATTGATGAAGAAGAGTATCAACTTGCAAATTTTTATTTAGATGAATATATAAAAAGATTCGCACTTAGTAAAAATATTGATTATGTAAGATATTTAAAAATAAAAGCTAACTTTTTAGGCTTCTCATATGATTTAAGAGATCAACAACTTATTGAAGATACTATTAAAGAGATTGAAGAGTTTAAAACTCAGTTTTCTAGATCTCCATATATGCCTTTAGTTAATACTATGAGTGCTAGACTTTTTATGGCAAAAGCAAATTTAGATAAAGAAATTGCGGAACTTTATTCAAGAGTTGATAAACCAAATGCAGCAAAATTTTATAATGAAAAAGTAAAAGAAACGTGGGTAGAACCATCTGAAATTGAGGAAGTTGAAATACCTTTCTACAGAGCAATATTTGAATAAAATATTAAAATTAAAACAGATTTTTAGGAGTTTATATTTATGGAATTAGAAAATTATGAATCTTTTCCACAGGAAATACCATTAATTATTGAAGACGATGTATTTTTATATCCATTTATGATTGCACCACTTTTTTTAAGTAATGAAGTTAATATTAAAGCAGTTGAGCATGCAATTGAAGAGAATAAATTAGTTATTGTAACTGTAAGTAAACCTGGATTTGAAGGGAAAAGAGCAAATAATAGTTTCTACAATGTAGGAGTTATTGGAAATATTATGAGAAAAGTAAGTCTTCCTGATGGAAAGATAAAAGTACTTTTCCAAGGCCTAGCAAAAGGTATAATTGAAAACTTTGATGAAGCAAATTCTACTTTTGCACAAGTGTCAAAATTAGAAGATGAAGAGTATTCAAAAGAGAGTGTTGATTCTATAATTAATGTTTTAAGAGAACAAGTTAAAAAACTTTCAAGAATAAATTCTAAGTTTCCTGCTGATTTAATTAAAACAATAGAAGAAAATGAAGATGCAACTAGAATTGCAGACCTTATATCTTCAGTTTTAAGAGTAAAAAAAGATGAAGCATTTCTTCTTTTTTCACAAACAAATATAGAAAAAAGATTATTAGAAATAATTGAAACTATAAAAAAAGAGATCGAGAGTTTTAAAATTCAAAAAGAGATTACTCAAAAAGTAAATTCAAAAATTGAAAAAACTCATAAAGATTATTTTCTAAAAGAGCAAATTAAAGCTATTCAAAAAGAGCTTGGTGGCGATAATCAAAAAGATGTTGAAATAAAAGGCTATAAGAAAAAACTTAAAAAAATTAGAAAACATATGCCAGCAGATGGTTATAAAGAGACTAAAAAACAGATTGATAAATTATCAAGAATGCATCAAGACTCTCCTGACTCTGCACTTTTACAAACATATATTGAGCATGTATTAGAAGTTCCTTTTGGAGAATATTCAGATGAAAAAATATCAGTTTCAAATGTTGATGATCAATTAAATAATGACCATTATTCTTTAGAAAAACCAAAAGAAAGAATTTCTGAATATTTTGCAGTTAAAGAGATGTTAGAACAAAGAAATATTAAGAATCTTAAATCTAAAGGTACTGTTTTATGTTTTGTTGGACCTCCCGGAGTTGGTAAAACTTCTTTAGCAAACTCTATTTCAAAAGCACTTAAAAGACCACTTGTAAGAATTGCCTTAGGTGGAATGGAAGATGTAAATGAGCTAAGAGGTCATAGAAGAACATATGTTGGAGCAATGCCAGGGAGAATAGTAAAAGGTCTAGTTGATGCAAAACAGATGAATCCTGTGATTGTTTTAGATGAAATTGATAAGCTAGGAGCAAATCACAGAGGAGATCCAACAGCTGTAATGCTTGAGGTTTTAGATCCTGAACAAAATCATGAGTTTAGAGATTTATACTTAAACTTTGCTATTGATTTATCACAATGTATTTTTGTAGCAACAGCAAATGATGCTAGAAGAATTCCTGCTGCTTTAAGAGATAGAATGGAGTTTATTGAAATGTCATCATATACTCCAAATGAGAAATATCATATTGCAAAAGATTATTTGATTCCTCAAGAGTTAGAAAAACATGGATTAAAATCAAGTGAAATCTCTTTATCAAAAGTAACAATAGAAACAATTATTGCTAAATATACAAGAGAAGCAGGGGTAAGAAACCTAAGACGTGTATTTGCAAAACTATTTAGAAAAGCAGTAAAAAAACTTTTAAAAGACAGTGAACTTAAAAAAGTATCAATTAGCACTAAGAACATTCAAGAATATTTAGATAATCCAATTTTTGAAATTGACCCTGCTGATAAGAAAAACTCTATTGGAATTACAAATGGTTTAGCTTGGACTGCTGTTGGTGGAGATGTATTAAAAATTGAAGCTGTTAAAATCAAAGGAAAAGGTTTACTTCAAGTAACTGGAAACTTAGGTGATGTTATGAAAGAATCATCAAGAATTTCTTATTCTGTTGTAAAACTTTTAATTGATGATGGAAAAGTGAAAATTGATAAAGACTTAATTCCTTTAAGTGCAAAAGAAAAAGAAGAAAATACAAAAGTAGATGCAAGTGAAATTTATAAAAGATTTGATATTCATTTACATATTCCTGAAGGTGCTACTCCAAAAGATGGACCAAGTGCTGGTATAACTATGGCTGTAACTATTGCTTCCATTTTAGCTCAAAAAGAAGTTAGATCTGATGTTGCAATGACAGGAGAGCTAACTTTAACTGGAAAAGTTTTACCAATTGGTGGATTAAAAGAAAAATTAATCGCAGCCTTTAAAGCAAAAATGAAATTAGCATTAATTCCAAGAAAAAACTTCCAAAGAGATTTAGATGAAATCCCTCAAGAAGTTAAAGATGCAATGGAAATAAAAGCTGTTGATACTATTGAAGATGTGTTAAAAGAAGCTTTAGCATAAGTAAAAATGTTAAGGTAGAAAATGAAACGTGGTGCAAGAGATAGTCAAGTTGTAAATAACTTTTTTTCTCTTGCAACTATTATTATGGTTTCTATAGTGCTTGTATTATATATAAAATATATTGCAAATGATGAAAATAAAAATCCAAAAAAGCAAATTGTTAAATTAGAATGTGAGAAAGAAGAGTATACTTATTCAAAAGTTTTTTCTAAAAAGTATTTAGAAAAATCACTTAAAATTTTAAATAAAGGCGATTATATTCTCTCTGGTGCTTTTATAGAATTAGAAAATGAAAAATCAAATATAAAAAATATAATAACATTAGATGAAATTGATAAGTTTTATGAAGCTTCAATTGGAATAAAAAATAATCTAGAAAATAAAGAGAAAACTAAAAGCAATTTTTTAAAAATACAATATGAGATTATAGAAAATGATAATACAATTAAAAATCAAGATGCTAAAATGAATTCAGGTTCTGTAAAAAGCTCCTTTATTTTTAATTCTAAAGAAGTTTTTAGAGTTTATACAGATTTTACATTTATGTATAAAAATGCGATAAAACAAAGAGTAGATTGCTCAATAAAGGTATTTAAAAATCATGTTCAAAAGTAAAGATTTAACACTTACAAATATTACTATAGCTTTTGCAGTTATTATGTATTTAATTCAAACAAATATTCAATATGGTAGTTTGTACTTAGGCCTTAATATGTATTTTATCCAAGGTGGATTTTATTGGCAACCTTTATCTTCAATGTTCGCTCATGGAGGATTAGGACACTTAGGTATGAATATGTTTGTACTTTATCAGTTTGGTAATTTAATTGAAAGATATAGAGGGAAACAAGAGTTTTTATTAGTCTATTTTGTGGGAGGATTATTAACTTCATTATTAAGTTTTGCATATATATATTTTCTTGATCATCAAGTAAATCTTGTAGGAGCTTCAGGAGCTATTTGTGTTCTTATGGGATATATTGCATATTTTGATAAGTTTCAAAGAAAAGGTATTATTACTTGGGTTTTAATAATCTCAGTAGCACCACTACTTATTGGACTTCCAATTGCTTGGTATGCGCACTTTATTGGTTTAGCTCTTGGTTTCTTATTAGGGCTTGTAAGAAAATAAATACTTAAAATACAAATAAAATTATTGTGGCATAAAGTATGTCACAATACTCATTACAAGAGTTATAATAATTATCCATAAAAATATCTCTTTTATTTTTACTGTAGGATTTACTGTTCCACAATAAGGACATCTTTTTATTTTTGGCTTAATCTCTCTTTTACACATTCTACATGGTTCTAATTTTATGATAAATCCTTTATTAAAATGAAATAGTAGCGAGTAAATACTATAAGTTCCATTTATTACTATTTGTAATTTAATTGCATATTGATATATTGTATGTTATAATTTTTTATGTTTATTCACCTGGATCTAGATTGTTTTTTTGTATCTGCTCATAGAACTATTGATAAAAGCTTGGAAAATATCCCTGTTGCAGTTGGAGGACGAAGTAACTTAAATATTTTTTCTACAGCTAAAGAGGTTCGTAAGATTAGTGAAAGTTCTGGTGCTTTTGTAAGTACTATATTAACTAATGAAGGCGAAAAATCTTTTAAAGAGTATTTTGTAGATGAAAATGGAAGAATTAGAGGAATTATTACAACCTCTTCTTATGAAGCAAGAGCATATGGCGTTAAAACAGCAATGAGTGTAAATGAAGCTTTAAAACTATGTCCAAAACTTAAAATGGTAGCACCAAATTATCCTTTGTATCATGAATTATCAACTAAACTTTTAAAGCTTTTAGAGATTGAAATACCTTTAGTTGAACAGTTTTCAATAGATGAATTTTTTGGAGATTTAAGTGGCTATGTAAATGAAAATGAAGTTGTTGAGTTTGCATATAGTTTAAAAAGAAAAATAGAAAAAGAGCTTAAACTTCCTATTTCTATTGGTATTGCAAATACTAAATTCTTATCAAAATTAATAACAGAATATGCAAAGCCCGATGGTGTTAAATATGTAAAAAAAGAGCATATGAAAAACTTTACTAGAAATATTCCTATTGAAGAATTCCCTGGTATTGGAAAAGCATATCAGTTAAGACTTAAAGGTTATGGAATAAGAACTCTAGGAGATATAGAAAAGAAAAAAGAACTTTTTTATTCATGGAAAAAACCTGGAATTGAATTATATAATAGAGTCTGTGGAATAAATGACAATCAAATAATACAACATAGGGATAAAAAATCCATAGGAATAGGGCGTACTTTTGATAAAATTTATGAAAGAAAAGAGATATTAAGAAGAGTAATTATTCTTAGTAGATATCTTTGTTTTTTGGTTAAAAAAGCAGATGTAAACCCCTTAACTTATGCAATAAAAATAAAATATGAATCAAATACAAAATCAAAAAACTATATAAATGTAAATCGTATTTTTAATGAAGAAGATTTTAAATTTAATATGAAAAAACTTTTTTTACAAAATGATATTCATCCAAGTCATGGAGTAATTCAATTAAATTTAACTGTAACAAATTTTACAAAGCCAAAGGAGTATACTTATAATCTCTTTGAATATGAAAATGATTTAAAGAAAAGAGAGCTTAGTAATAAACTTCAAGGCTTAAGAAATAAATACGGAATTGATATTATCAAAAGTGCTTCTGAATTAGAAGAAAAAACTATTAATAAAAAATGATATAATATAAAAAATAAGAAAATAAATGGAAATTTTATGGGAATAAAAAATAGATTAAAAGAGAATTCAACAAAGCTTATTAATATTGCTTCAGAAAATGTTACAAAAGCTTTTGATTTTCCTGCAATAAAAAGTAAAGAATTAAAAAATGGAATTAAAAGAAAAATAAGAGAAAAAGCAATCTTAAAGACAAAAGCTAGACTTGCGGAACATCATAAAACATTTGATGATTATACAGATGATGAACTTGAAATCATAATAGCTGATGAAGAATCAAAAATAAAAGATGATTTAAAAACAAAATCCCTTGTAGCAGCTTTAGCGATACTTGGATTAGATTTTTTAATATAAAGAATTAAGATGTTTAAACAAGTTAAATCTGCACTATTTTGGTATTATTTATATAAGTTTAGAAGAAGAGTTTTATTAATAGCTTTTTTAATATTTACAGCACTTTTTGCAAATGCAATATATACAGATGTTGTTGAATATTTAACTTTAAAAGAGAAATTAGAATTTTTAGAAATTGCACTTCTTTCAAAATGGTTTATAGTAATTTTTAATTTACTTTTTTCTATATATTTAGTTTTAGGAATTTTTAAATTAAATAATAAAGAGAAAATAAAGAAAGAAGAGAAAAAGAAAAAAGTTCCTATATATGAGAAAAAAGAGAAGAAGAAAGAAGCAAAATTTACAAAAAGAGAAGAAGAGTTTCTTAACAAAGATATATTAAAAAATAAAGCTGATTCTTTATTAAAAAGATAGAAATTATATTATTAATTTCTATCTTTTTTAAATAGTTTAATTACCTTTATTTCTCTTCATTCTTTAGAAATAATGTTTGTGAAGGATATGCAAATTCACAATTGTTTTTCTTAACTAAATCATTTATTTTTACTATAACATTTTCTTTAACACTAAGCCAATCTTCCCATGCAGGACTTCTTGTAAAACAATAAACTAATATATTAACCGAACTACTATCATATTCATCTACGAAGACTAATAGTGTTCTTTTTACACCTTGTAAGTCTTCTCTTTTAATGGCTTCAAACTTTTTACTTCTACTTGAGGTCGCATTTTTTTCAGATGCAATATCAGGGTGGTTTTCAAGCATATCTTTAATATCATTTTTTAAATTAACAATATCCTTCATTTTACTTTCATAAGTAATATTTAGTGACATTTTAATTCTTCTTCCTATTCTTCTTTTTGAATAGTTTTTAATATGGCTATTAGCAAGTTCAGAATTAGGTACTGTTATCATTGCATTATCAAAGGTTCTAATTCTTGTTGTTCTCATTCTAATATCAACAACTGTACCTTCTACAGTGTTTGACACTATCCAATCACCTTGAGAAAAAGAATTATCTGTCATTATATTTAAAGAACCAAAGAAATTAGCAAGTGTATCTTTAGAAGCTAAGGCAATGGCAATACCCCCAACCCCAAGTGAAGCTGCAATTGCTTTGATGTCAATTCCTAATTGAGTAAATAAAAATAAAATTACTAATAGAATCAAAATGATTTTAATAATTCTTAAAATAAAGACAATCATCTCTTTTCTAACATTAGGATACTTTTCTATCACATCTTGTGCAAAATTTGAAATAAAATTGGAAAGTAAACTATAACTTGCCCAAGTAAATAATCCCATGTAAAGTGTATTTATCCAAGGTATAATTTTATTTATTAGTAAAGGATCTTTAATTAGAATATAAATTGATATTTGAATTGAAAAAAGATATAAGGCCAAAATCAAAGGATTTTCAATAGACTCTTTTAAATATAAGTGAATACTATTTTCATCATCTTCATCATTTTCTTCATTATTTTGTTTTTTTGTATTTTCAAATATTTTACTTAAAAGTGTAGTTAATATAGTAATAATTCTAGTGTTTAATAATCTAAAAAATAAGATTATTGTTAAAACTAAGATTATTTCACCCATTGAAAACTTAAAATGATAAGTTGTGAGTTCTGAAATTGGAGACAAAATTGGAAGAGAATCAATTTTTGTTATAAAATATTGTAAATTAAATTCATCAATAAAAAAATTAGTTTTTCTATATAAATTTATATTGTCTAAAAGATATTGTAAGGTAAATAATTGAGTCTCATTTTGCTCTACAAAATTTTCGTAGTTTTTTGTTAATTCATTAGATATTTTATTGTCATTTTTTAATTCTTGTAAATAAATTTCTTTATATTTTAACGCTGAATCTGTCTGTAATAGTTTAATATTATTAGAAAGAATATTTAAAAAGAAATCTTTTTCTTTAAAAGATCTTTTTGCATAAATAATATCTATTAAAGTATTTTCATACATTCGTAATTCTTTTAAAGTAATAACTCTAATCTCATCTCTTTTTACGGCAATATCATTATGCTGACTATTATTTATATTGATTCTACTTGTTAGATAATTTATCTCTTTTTCATACTCTTTTTGTTTTGATTCTTTTTCTAGATAAGTTTCATTATTTATATTTTTAATAACTTCTTTAGCAAACTCTTCTTGCTTTGCTAATTTTTCTTCAACACTATCCTTAACTTCAATATTAGTTTGAACTTCAATTGTTTCATCACTTGTTTTAGTTTCTTGTTCTTGTGCTGAAAAAAGAAAAATAGGAATAATTAATAGTAAAAAAACTATTTTGAATAAAGAGACTTGCATTAAAACTCCATAGATTAAATATTAAAATTATTATATAAAAAAAGAACTTACTCTTTGTTTTATGATAATTGTTATCATAATTATAAAACTTTAAGTTTATTATCGCTAAGATTCTGATATTCATTATCATAAAGGATTTAGAGTGTCAGTTTTAATAATAGGCGGAGATAAGATAAATACAATAAAAGCAATTTTAGCGCAGTTTGGTGATTTTTCAATAACTCATTGGGATACAAGAAAAAAATCAAGTGCCTGTAGAAAAGACATTCCACAAAATACAGATTATGTTTTGATGTTAACAGATTTTATAAATCATAATGCAATGTATAAATATAGAAAAGAAGCAAAGAAAAAAAATATACCTTTAATTTGTACAAAAAGGTCAGCTAGTTCAATTCATTGTGAAGTATGTAAATTTTTAAAAATGAATAAGTGTGAAGGATAAAAAATGAGTGAAATAATTGTAAATGAGTTATCAAGTTTTAATAACTATAGATATGAAGCAAATACAAATAGAGTTGTAAATCTAAAAGGTATTTCAAATGCTGATTTAGATGAGTTTTTACAAATAGCTCATCTGTTAGATACAAATCGTATAAAGTACAAGTTTACCACTAATATTGATATTAGAATTCTTGGTAAGAAATAAGAGCTGAAAATGGGAAATATAGGTTTTGATATTAACAAAGAATTTCTTTTAAATTTTGATAAGTTTAATAACTTAACAAGTCAAAGATTAATGTTTTTAAAATTTTTCAATCAAGAAGTTTCTTCTTCTATGCGTTTTTCAAAAGAGGAATTAAATATTTGTAAAAATGAAACTCTTTTTAATATTTTTGCAAAAAAAATTATAAAAAATATAAGTTTAGATAACTATGTTCATTCTTCTATTGAATATATTGATATTAAAAAAACAAATAAAATCAATAAATTTTTAAAAAAAGTTGAAAATAATTCTAAGATAAAAATCAAAGAGTTTTCACTTTTAAATAATTTAGAAGAATCAAATATAGATTTAGCAATTAATTTAATTGATATATTAGAAGATGAAAACTGTGCAGTTTCATTAAATGGCGATAAAGTTTTTAAAAATTTTGTATCTAAAAAAGTTTTAAGAAAAGACAATTCTAGAGAAGTTTTAGTACATGATGATTCAATTGATATTATTTCAAAAGAAAACAATTTTAAGACAAAGATTTTTACTTTTTGGAAATTATTAGATATAAAAAACCTAGAAATTGATGAACATATTAAGAAAGCAATTGAGTGTATTAAGACAAGTGAATTTAAACAAGTTTATCTTGTATATCCAAAAAATGAAAAATTTAATAAACACGTTGAAGTTAAAACAGAAGAGGTAAATGTAGGTGAATATCAAATTAAACTTATTCCATATTCACTACGCTCAACATTAAGATAAAAAAGGAAAATATAAATGAAGGCGATTTTTTATGCAAGTAGTACAGGAAATACAGAATTAATTGCAAACAAAATTCAAGAAAAATTAAGTGATTATGAAATAATTGATATTTCATCACATGGTATAGATAAAATTAAAACTTGCGAAACTGCAATTATTGGTGTTCCTACTTGGGGAGATGGAGATTTACAAGATGATTGGGATGATTGTTTTGACGAGTTAAAAGAGATAGATTTTACTGGAAAAAAAATTGCCCTTTTTGGTTTAGGTGATCAAGATGGCTATGAAGATACCTTTGTTGATGCAATGGGAATTTTATATGAAGTAGTAAAAGAAAATGGTGCTACTGTTTATGGTCAAACTTCTACTTCTACTTATACTTATGATGAATCAAAAGCAGTAGTGGATGAAAAGTTTGTGGGCCTTGTGATTGATGAAGATAATCAAGCAG
>JBFHGG010000012.1:0-46272 GCA_041583235.1 Halarcobacter sp. | reverse complement strand
TTAAGATTTATTAAGTATGCTCCACTTTTTACAATTCTTACTTTAAGTTTTTTGATAATCACTATTTTAATTAATGAACAAAAAAGAGAAATACAAGAAGAAAAAACAAATATTGAAAAACAATTTATAAAAGATGAAAAAGAGAGAATAAAATCTAATATAACTGTAATACATACTTCTCTTGAATTACTTAAAACTACATCTTTAGATGAACTACAAAAAGATTTAAAAAGTAAAATAAATAACATACATAATTTAATGTTAAATATATATATTAAAAATAAAGATAAAAAGTCTAAAGATGAAATAATAGAGCAAATGAAAGAAGCAGTTAATCCTATAAGATATAGTAATGGCACTGGCTATTTCTCAATACATACACTAGAAGGAATAAATATTCTACAACCTATTAACCGTAGTTATGAAGGAACTAATGTACTTAATAGAAAAGATGTAAAAGGTACGTATACAGTAAGAAAAGCAATTGAAATTGCTAAAACTAAAGAAGAAGGATTTTTTAATTGGTATTCACTTAAACCTAATGCTGGGGAAAAAGAATTTGAAAAAACTGGAATTGTAAAAATATTTAAACCTTATAATTTAATTATAACAACTGGGATATTTAAAGATGAGTTTATGAACAATTTAAAAAACAAAGCAGTGAATTATATCTCACAATTTAAATATAAAAATAATGGATATGCTTTTGTAATTGCATTTAATGGAAATATTATTTATCATCCATCAAAAAAAGTAGAAAATCATAATATATTTAATGAAAAAGAATTTACCCATGTAAGTGATAATTTTAAAAATTTAATCTTAAAAAAAGGTATAAATGCAGAAGATTTTATTTCAATCAAACCAAAAGTAAGGGAAGGAAACGATACAAAAGAAACAGAAATTACTTATTCAAAAAGAATAGATGATTTTAAATGGATTATATCAACAAGTTTTAAACTTTCAGATGCTAATAATATTATAAAAAACATGAAAAACATTCAAGAAAAAAAATATCAAAAATATAAAAAAGATATTATTTTTTATGGAATAATATTTACTATATCTCTTTTAATTCTTTCTTTTTTTGTATCAGGACTTCTTGAAAAAGAATTTTCAAAATATAGAAATAAAATTGAAGAAGAGAAGGAGATATTATTACTTTCTCAAAAAACTGCTAAAGTTGGAGATTGGACATACAATCTAGCAAGTAAAGAATACTATTTTTCAAAAGAAGTTCAAAAAATGTTTGGAATAAAAAAAGTCAAAGATAATATATTTATAAATTATCTTGCTAAAGTTCTACATAAAGATGATCTAAATAGAGTTTTAGAAGCATTTAAAAACACTATAGAAACAGGAAAAGATTATAATCAAATTTATAGAATATATAGAGCAAATAATGAAATTAGGTGGATAAGTAGTAAAGCTACACTTAATAAAGATAAAGCATTAATAAAAGGTATTTCACAAGATATAACAGAATTAAAAGAATTAGAGCTTGAGAAAGAGCAAAAAGATAACTTAATATACCAGCAAAGTAAAATGGCTTCAATGGGTGAAATGATTGGAAATATAGCCCATCAATGGAGACAACCTTTATCAATGATTTCTACAGCATCAACAGGTACAAAATTGCAAAAAGAAATGAATATTTTAACTGATGAACAATTATATAACTCTTTAACAATGATTAATGATTCTGCACAGCACCTTTCTGAAATTATTGAAGACTTTAGAGGATTTTTCAATCCTAATACAAACAAAATAAATGAATTTGATGTTGCTCTTACTATAAATAAAACCTTAAAATTAGTAAGTGCACAATTTACTGCAAAAGATATAGAAATTATAAATAACATTGAATCTCATAAAATAATATCAATAGAAAATGAGTTAATACAAGTCCTAGTAAATATTCTTAATAATGCTAGAGATGCTTTAATTACAAAAGATAAAGAAAGAAGATTACTTTTTATAAATTCATATAAAAAGGAAGATATATTATTTATTGAAGTATTAGATAATGCAAAGGGAATAAAAGAAGAAATAATTAATAAAATTTTCGAGGCATATTTTACAACAAAGCATGAAGCTAATGGCACTGGCATTGGACTATATATGAGTCAAGAAATCATGAGGACTCATTTAAATGGTAGTATTAGTGTTTCTAACAAAAATTATGTTTATGAAGGTATAGAATATAAAGGAGCAAGTTTCTTAATAAAAATTCTTCTTAAATAATTGCTAATTTTTTTATAATATAAAAATATATTTTATAAATAAACTTTTGAAAAGTTTAATTTCTTTTATGCTTATTTAAATTCATATATTCTAAGCATTAATTTACTACAATTGCATCATGAAATTGATTACCTTAGCCTTTATTTTATCACTATCACTACATTTACTTTTTATTTCTAAACTCAATGAAGAAAAAGAATCATTAAAAAAGCCTTCTTCATCGAAAGATATTAATAAATCTTCTGTTAATTTTGTAAGAATATTACCAAAAGTACAAGTAAAACAAATTAAGAAAGTAGAGCCTAAAAAGAAAGTTATAAAAAAAATAGAGCAAAAAAAGACTATTACTAAAGAGTATAAAAAAGTTGAAATAAAAAAAATTATTCCACAAAAAAAGAAAATTTTAAAAAAAGCTAAAAAAATTATTCCAAAACCTATAAAAAAAGTTGAAGTAAAACCAAATCCAACAAAACAAGTTCCAATAAAGCCTCAAAAGAAAAGAAAAACTATTCAAAAAAAATCTTTAGAGAACTTTCTTTTAGCTGATCCTATTCCTTTAGATAGAGATATGCTAGATGATATTACAAAAAGTTATATAAATCTTTATGGAGAAGAGTATAACTCATTTACAAAAGTTCAAAAAGTTTATTTACAAAAAAATTTAAAAAATATAGGAAGAATAACTCAAAAATATTTACGCTATCCATCAATTGCAGTTAGAACAGGACAACAAGGGATGAACGTAGTTGAGTTTTTTCTTCATCCAAATGGAGATATTAGTGACTTAAAACTTGTTAATTCATCAAGTTATAGTTCATTAGATAAAAATTCAATTGAAACAATAGAAATTGCATATAAAGACTATCCAAGACCAAAAGTAAAAACCAAAATTAAGATTTATGTTTATTACAAGCTCTATTAAGTAAAATACAAAAAATTTATAAATTATGTCAAGGTAAAAAATGTTAACAGAAAAAATAAGAAACAAAGAAAAAGGAATAGTTCTATATGGAATTACTCCACCTAAAATAAACCATACTGAAGATGAAATAAAAGATATTGCAAAAAGACATATCAATAGAATTTCAAAACTTGATGTTGATGGTTTAGTTTTGTATGATATACAAGATGAATCAGATAGAACTAATGAAAAAAGGCCCTTTCCTTTTATCAAAACAATAGATCCTTGTGAATATTCAAAAAACTATTTACAAGAATTAAAAACACCTAGAATTGTCTATAGAGCTGTAGGAAACTATACACCAGAAAGATTTAGAACATGGCTTAAAGAGACAAGCCTAACGCAAGTACACTCTGTATTTGTTGGTGCTGCTTCACATGAACAACAAAATAATATTACTTTAAAAGAAGCATACTCTTTAAAAAAAGAAGTAAATGACAATTTATGTTTAGGAGGAATTGCAATTCCTGAAAGACATATGAAAAAACATGATGAACATTTAAGAGTATTTGCTAAAAAAAATGATTCTTGTGAATATTTTATTACACAATGTGTTTATGACCTACATGCAGCAAAAACATTTTTAAGTGATTATGCAAAATATGCAAAAGAAAATAATTATGAAATGGTACCAATTATCTTTACTCTAACTCCTTGTGGAAGTGCTAAAACTCTTGACTTTATGAAATGGTTAGGAATAAATGTTCCAAATTATTTAGAAGAAGACTTAAAAGAATCAGGAGATATTTTAAGTGAGTCAATAAAACTCTCAAGAGATATTTTTGAAGAACTTTATAGATATGGAGTTAAAAAAGGTATTCCTATTGGATGTAATATAGAGAGTGTTGCAATTAGAAAAGCAGAGATTGAAGCATCTGTTCAACTTCTTGATGAAGTAAAAGAAATAATTAAAAAATACTCTTAATCTAGCTTTAATTTAAAAAGATGAAAATCAATTTTTATGATTATTTTCATCTTTTATATGAAATAAATTTTTTGTTAAGCTTTAATAGTTGCTAAAACTAACTCTCGTAAAGTCTTACAAGCAACTGCCGTTGAAACTCCACTTGCGTCATATTTTGGGCTTAGTTCAACCACATCCATTCCCACTACATTTTCTAAATTACTTAAGATTTGTATTATTTCAAGCATTTGATGGAAATCTATTCCACCAGGTTCAGGAGTTCCAGTCCCAGGAAATACAGAAGGGTCTAAAACATCTAAATCAATTGTAATATAAACAGCTTTCTCTTTTAACCTTCTTACACATGATTCAAGTGTATTATAAGTAAATTTTTCTAAATGTGTATGTTTTTTAGCCCACTCAAACTCTTCTTTTAGTCCACTTCTTATACAAAATTGATTTATTTTTCCATCCCCTAATTGGTCATAGATTCTTCTAATAACAGTAGCATGACTTAAAGCTTCACCTAAATAATGCTCTCTTAAATCAGTATGTGCATCAAAATGAATCACATGCAAATCATCATATTTTTTACTAAGTGCTTTAATAGGAGCTAAAGAAACTAAATGTTCACCACCAATCATAATTGGAATTTTATTTATATCAATTATTTCTTGAACATGAGACTGAATCATTCTTAGAGCATTTTTTTTATCTCCAAAAGGAAGTTCTAAATTACCATAATCAAAAAGTTTTAAATCTTCTAAATCTTTATCTAAATATGGACTATAAGACTCTAATCCCCATGAATCTTCTCTCATAGCACTTGCAGCAAATCTTGCTCCTGGTTTAAAAGATGTAGTACCATCAAATGGTGCTCCAAATAAAACTGCTTTTGCTTCATCAAAAGCATTCTCAAAACCTATAAAACTATTTCCTTGTGACTTCACTTTAATCTCCTTTCAAAACTATACATATCCATAAATCTAAATGCTAGTAGATTTTCTAAAATTGCGAATAATACAATAAAATTAATAAAAGAACTTCCCCCATAAGAGAACATAGGCAGAGGAAGCCCAACAACAGGAGCATAACCTATTACCATTAAAATATTAATACTCATATCAAAAAATATCAAAAGGCCTAAACCCGAGGAGAAAACTCTAATTACAAAATCATCATGAAAATAGTAGTTCATGGATAAAAGATGTAAAATTAGTAATCCATAAATAAATATTAAACCTAAAGCTCCTAAAAATCCATATCTTTCAACAAAATATGCAAATATAAAATCACTAGTTGCAATAGGAAGAAACTTTAACTGTGTTTGTGTTGCCTCATTTCTATCTTTTCCTGTCAAGCCACCATTTCCTATGGCAATAATAGATTGTTGAACTTGATAAGAAGGCTTTTCAGATAAAAAATCCATTATTCTTTTTTTCTGATAATCTTTAATTAAATTTGTATAAATAAGAGGAGAAGTTAAAGCAATAGTAACAAAAATACTTGCCCATATTTTCCAAGAAACCCCAACTATAAATAAAATACCATAGCCAACTAAAAGTAATACAAGGGCTGTTCCTAAATCAGGCTCTTTTGCTATTAAAATAAAGGGTAATAAAATATAAAAAGAGAAGTATATAAAATCTTTTATTTTATATCCCCCTTTTTCTGGCTGCTTTGTTTGTATTAAATAACCAAGCATTAAAATAAATACAGGTTTAAAAAGTTCGCTTGGTTGTATAGTTAAATTAGCAAGTGGTAAAGATAACCATCTTTTTGCTCCTAATCTAGTTTCTCCAAAAAACTCTACTGCTAAAAGTAATATAATTCCTAACCAATAAAGAAGAGGAATAAGTCTAATATGTCTTCTTAAAGGCAGTATAAATATTATTAAAAAAGCAATAATGGATAAACTAAAATATACAATTTGCTTGTTAGCTAAACTTCTACTAATTTCACTTACTAAATTATAGGAAAGTAATACCAAAGGTAAAACAAATATAATTAATAAATAGTCAAAATGAGATATAATTCTTTTGTCAAATAAACGCATAGTGAAAGAGTATCAAAATATGGATAAAATTTTTATTGTTAATGAAGTAAATCGCCTAGATAAATTCTTAAGTTTACATATTGAAGCTTCAAGAAATCAAATTGAACAATTAATTAAAAAAGGTTTTGTAAAAGTTGATTGTAAACAAACCCTTAAAACTGGGCTTAAATTAAAAGAAAATCAAAAAATTGAGGTTTCCTTCCCTGAAGCAGAAATTTCAAAAATCAAAGATGAAGAGTTTATAAAAGAGTCTCTAAAAGGCAAAATTGTAAAAGTAATTTATGAAGATGAATATATTTTAGTATTAAATAAGCCTTATAATCTAACAGTCCATGATGCACCAAGTGTAAAAGACGCTACCTTGGTTGATTGGTTAAAATTAAAAAATATCTCACTTTCAACTATTAGTGGAGAAGAGAGACATGGTATAGTTCATAGACTTGATAAGGGAACTAGTGGAGTTATGGTAATTGCAAAAACAAATGAGGCACATGCAGGTTTATCAAAACAACTTGAAGATAAATCTATGGGAAGATATTATTTAGCTTTACTTGATTTATCATTAAAAGATAATGTAATTATTGAAAAACCAATTGCAAGAAGTCCAAATAATCGTCTAAAAATGGCAATTGTAGATGATGGCAAAACTGCAAAATCTGCATTTGCTAAAATTGAAGCTTCAAATAATGAAAAATATGATTTAATTGCTTGTAAACTTTTTACAGGTAGAACACATCAGATAAGAGTTCATCTAAGTTCGATAAATAGGCATATACTAGGGGATAATTTATATGGATTTAAGGGCGAATTAAATAAAATAAATAGATTTTATTTACATGCATATATTTTATACTTAACTCATCCAATAACAAAAAAGAAAATGAGCTTTAAAGCAGACTTGAGTGATGATATGCATAGTTTTTTAGAAAACAATTTTAATATGGAGAGTGTAAATGACAAAATTGATGAAACTAACATCATTAACAGCTTTGATTTTATTAGTTAGTGGATGTACTAACCAAGGAAACTTAACAAAAACAAACGCACCAAAAATAGATGAAACTTTAGAAGTAATTGATTCTACTTCAATTAGATCAATAGCAGATATGAATGCAATTGCATTTGAATGGAGAAAAGTAGATGATCCAAGAGTTACAGGTTATCATTTTTATAGAGCAAATATGCAAAAAGATGGAACAAAATTAAAACTAATTGATACTATTAAAAATAAATATAAAACTCACTACTTAGATGAAGACTTAGAAGCAAATACAAAATATGTTTATAAAATATCAGCTGCAACAGATGGTGAACTTGAATCAAGAACAACAAATGATTATATAGTATCAACACTTCCAATATTTGAAGGAGTTAGTTTTATTCAAGCAATTTCTAATCTTCCTAGACAAATAAAAATTATTTGGAGACCTCATTCAAATGAAAGAGTAGAATCATATGAAATTGAAAGAACAAGTCCTGAAACTAGTGAATGGGAGAAAATAGGCTCTGTTGACGGAAGATTACAAGCTGAATATATAGATGAGGATTTAGATGATAATGTAATTTATAATTACAAAGTAACAGCTATTACTTTTGATGATATTAAATCTCTGCCAAGTGAAATTGTAAAAGCTCAAACAAAACCTTTACCAGAAGGTATTTTAAGCCTTAATGCTACAAATAACTTACCTAGAAAAATTTCTTTATCTTGGCAAGCTTCAGAATCATCTGATGTTATAAAATATAATATTTATAGAAGTTCTGATTCAAAAAGTTATTTTGATAAAATTAAAACAGTAAATACTCAAACTCTAAAGTTTGACGATTTTATTAATGAAGATGGGAAAGTATATTTTTATAAAATTTCTTCTGTTGATAAAGATGGTTTGGAAAGTAATTTAAATGTAAATTCTGTTATGGGAGTTACTTTAAGTAAATTAAATAAACCAATTATAACATTAGCTCAAATCCAAGGAGAAAAAGCAATTTTAAATTGGCAAGCTGGGGATAGAAGAGCAGTTTCTTATAATATTATAAAAACAACAAGAGAGAGTTTCTTTAAAACAAAAACTTTAAAACTTGAAGGCATTAATGCTTTAAGATATGAAGATAAAGATATCGTAAGAGGTGTTGAATACAGTTATTCTATTCAAGCTGTTGATGAGTTTGGAATAGCATCAGAGATGACAAATAAAACTGAACTAGTATTACCAAAATTGAAAGAGTTAAATTAATATATGCCGCACATTGTCTATAAAGAATATAATAAAGAGCTAGAAACGCCATCAGAAAAGCATGGCGTAGGATTTAAATTTGTTGCAAAGTCATATAACTTTACTCAAAAACAAAGAAATACAGAATATAAAATTTGTGTTTTAAAAGATGAAAAAGAGTTTTTATTAACTTTAAAACCAAAAGATGACAAGCTTCTACTTAAAGCTGATAAAGTAACAAGAGTTACTCCCGTTCAACTTGTAAAAGATGCATTAAATACTTATGCATCAGAAATAGAAGCAAAAATTCTTTTTTCAAATACTCAAGATATTAATCAAAAAGTAAAACCTACACAAAAGTATTTAAAAAATATTGATTATTTTATAAATGATTTTAATACAAAAAAAGAGATTTGGATAGAGATTGGATTTGGAAGTGGAAGACATTTACTTCACCAAGCAAAAGCAAATCCAAATATACAATTTATTGGTCTTGAAATTCATACTCCATCTATTGAACAACTCTTAAAACAAGTGCAAATACAGGATTTAGATAATATTTTGGTTGTAAATTATGATGCAAGACTATTTATGGAATTTATTGAATCTAATAAAGTAGGAAGAGTATTTGTGCATTTTCCCGTACCTTGGGATAAAAAACCTCATAGAAGAATATATTCAAATGATTTTATAAATGAAGCATTAAGAGTATTAAAAATAGAAGGAACACTTGAACTTAGAACTGATAGTAGAAAGTATTTTGATTATTGTACTTCTTTACTTACAAATTTAAGTAGTGGAAGAATTACAATTGATATTAATAAAGATTTACCAATTTCAAGTAAATATGAGGATAGATGGAAATTACAAGGTAAAAATATCTATGATGTAACCTTATCATGTAATCAAGAAGATAAAGCTATTAATTTAGATTATGATTTCTCTTTCAATAATGAAATTGAGTTTGATGAGATTATTAAAACAATCTCTACAAAAGCAATTGTAAAAGATGATTATTTTATTCATATTGAAGATATTTTTACAATTGAAGAAAAAGAAAACTCAGGATTACTTCAAATAACATTTGGGAGTTTTGATAGACCCTTAAGCAAGTATATTTTAGTGGAAAACAAAAAAGCAAAATATTTTCAAGATTTACCACTTCCAACTAGCTCAAATATGAAAGCTCATAATAATTTAAAAAAGATGTTAAAAGTATGATTCAAGCCAAAAATATATATCTTTCTTATGATGAAAATAAATATATTATCAAAAAAGGTAATTTTTCTATTAAAGAGAAAGAGTTTATATTTATTGGTGGAACTAGTGGAAGTGGAAAATCTACCCTATTAAAATCTTTTTATGGAGATATAATTCTAAAACATGGAAGTCTAAGTATTGCAGGACAAGAAGTTTTTGGAATAAAGGGGAAGTCACTTAGACGTCTTAGAAAAGATATTGGAATTATATTCCAAGATTATAAACTTATAAAAGAGTGGACTATTGAAGAGAATATAATGATACCTCTAAAAATCAATGGTTATTCTCATGATATATCAAAAGAACAGGCTATAAAACTTTTGGCCCATGTAAAACTTTCACATAGACAAGGATATTATCCAAATGAACTAAGTGGAGGTGAACAGCAAAGAGTTGCTGTTGCTAGGGCTTTGGCACATAACCCTAAAATTATAATTGCAGACGAACCTACTGGAAATTTGGATGATTATTCAGCTGATGTTGTATGGAATTTATTAAAAGGTGCAAATGAACAATTAGGTATTACTGTTGTAGTTGTAACACATAGAGTTCCAAAAAACTTTGGAATTAGATTTAGACAATTATCAATTGAAGATGGAATAATTTATGAAGTTTCTTAATAATACTTTTGCATTTACAATTCCTTTAACTGCAATGCTAATCTCTTTTACTATATATCTATTTTCATCAAACATTTTAAATAACTATAAATTAACTATTGCTAATGATTACTCTATTGTAGTTGTCACAAATACACCTTTAATAAAAGAAGATATTACACAGCTTGCAAATATTAGGGTTGAAAAAATCATTACTCTTGAAAAAGATAAAATTATTACTAATATAAAATCAAATCTTTCAAAATCATCAATTGATTTATTGAAAAGGAAACTTCCTCATTTTTATAAAATAAAACTTGAATTATTTCCTACAACAAGTGAACTTGAGACGATAAAGAATCAATTATACCAAAATAAAAATATTAGAAAAGTAGAAATATTTTCTAAAAACCATAATAGTATATACCTACTTTTATTACTTCTTAGTCAAATTAGTTTTATATTATTTACTATTATTACAATTTTTTCAATAATTATGATTTCAAAACAAATAAGAATTTGGTTTTATGAACACCATGAGAAAATAACAATTTTAAAACTTCATGGAGCATCTATTTTATATAGTTCTTCAACAATTTTAAAATATGCAATTTTTAGTTCCTTGATTTCATTTCTAATTGTATCAGGAATATTTTTTTATTTAATAGATAATATAGGTATTTTATTACCTAAGGACTTAGAAGATATTGTTGTTGTTAGTTTAACATTAGAAAACTCTTTGATTAAGATTTTTCTACTCTCTTTTGGAATTTCTATACTAACAATTTTAGGTGTACTAATAAAATACAAAATGAAACATGACTAAATATTTATTACTTTTTATTCTTATTATTTCTTCTTTAAATGCTTCAACAAAAAGCATTGAAAAAAAAATACAAAGTAATAAACAAATATTAAAAAAGAACTCATCAGTACAAAAAAAAACAAACTTACAAGTAAAAATTCTTGCAAAACAAATTACAAATCAAAATAGAGAATTAACAAAATTAGAAAAAAATATTGATGTTATTAATAATGATATTAAAGAGCATCAAGAGCAATTAAAAAAATCGCAAGAAGATTTAAATTCATTACAAAAAAATTCAAAAACATTAATCAAAGAAAAAAAAGATAGTGAAGAACAAATTGTAAAAATTATTATTGATGATTTTTCTTCCTCAATTGCTTTAAAACTTGCAAGTGAGAGTAGCCTTAGTGAACTTATAGATTCTGAAATTTATACCATTCTATCTCAAGGTTCTAAAGATGAAATTCTAAAATTAAATAATAGTTATGAATTGCTAACTCAAAATAAAAAAAACAATCAAATAAAAATAAAAAATATTAGTCAATATATTGAAAAAAGAAAAAAGAAAAAAAAGATATTAAACTCTTTAAAAACAAAATACTCTAGATCTTTAAGTTCTTTAGAAAAAAAACATAAAGATTATCAAGAAGAATTAAAAAGAACAATCAAAAAACAAAATTCATTAAAAAATTTACTTGGTAAATTAAATATCTTAAAAAAAGAAGAACTAGAAAAAGAGAGTAGAAGAAGAGTTGCAAGAGCTAAAAAATTAGCATTAGAGAAGAAAAGAAAAACTAAAAAAAAGAATTCTAGTAAAAGTAAAAAGAATCAATATAATGTAGATGACACAAGAAATAGTAGATATGCAAATAATATTGATGTTGATGTTAGAATGATTGGTTCTTCAACTTCAGGTGTTAAAATATCAAGATATAAAGGAAGAAAAACAATACCTCCTCTTGATTCTTTTAGAGTTATAAAAAAGTTTGGTAAATATTTTGATCCTGTTTATAAAATTGAACTTTTTAATGAATCAGTTGTTTTAAAAACGAAAAAATCTCAAGCAAAAGTAAAATCAATTTTTAAGGGTAAAATTGTATATGCAAAAAAAGATGCAGGAATGCTTGAAAATGTTGTTATTATTCAACATCCAAATGGTCTTCATACAATCTATTCTCATCTAGATAAAATTTCTCCCTCTTTAAAAGTGGGACGTTGGATAAAAAAAGGTTATGTTGTTGGACGTGTTAATGATACTCTTACTTTTCAAGCAACAAAGAATGAAATGCATATAAATCCAAAAGATCTTTTCAAAATATAATTTTTTATGATATAAGTTATCAATTTAGGTAATTTATTCAATTTATTGATATAGATCAATTATTATTTTAAGTATTTATATTATAGAATAGTTTATTACTCAGGGGTTAATCAATGAAAAACAAATTATTTTTGAATTCAATTATATTAGTAATTCTTCTTTGCATTACTATTACAGTACTTAGTTTATATAACTTAAGAACTAGTGGTGTTAAATCTGCAATACAAAATGCTGAATCAATCTCTGAAGTAATCAAAAGTGGTCTTACTAGTCATATGGTAAATAATAATATGGATGAAATTAGCATATTTATTCAATCCGCTTCAAATATTAAAAATGTAAATGAACTATGGCTTGTTAGAAGTGAAGCTTTAAATGATCAGTATAAAAAAGATTCATATAATTTAGCAAGAGATGAAATTGATAAAAAAGTACTTAAAACAGGTAAGTTACAATATAAAATAGAGGAAGGTATAACTAAAACATTAGTAAGAGTTAGTGTACCTTACAATGCTGTTCCAAATAAAGGAATAGATTGTCTAAAATGCCATAATGTAAAACAAGGAGAGACCCTAGGTGCTGTCTCATTAGTATTAGATATAAGTAGCTTAAAAGAAGTAGGAATGGAATCCTTATATATTATTATAGCGATAATTATTATTGCAATAATAATTTTTATTTTATTAACAAAAAAAGTTATAAACCCATATTTTAATCTTTATAATATTTTTAAAAAAAATATTAATAATGCCACAGTTGGTGAATTTAATAAAATAACTCTACCCCCTGGTTTATCAAGTGAAATGGTAAGTATTACAGATGATTATAATAATTTAATGATGACATTTAAGGAAACTGCAGGAGATATTGATAAAAAGCTTCAAGGTTTTATTGGATATAAAACTAACAATAATAATCGTAATCCTCTAAGTGAATCAAAAGAGATAATTAGTAATCTATCTAACTTATATCAATTTAAAAAACAAGTTGAGTTAGATGATAATAAAGAAGAAATTTATTCAAGAATTAGTCAAATTTTTATAAATAAATTTAATATAAAACAATTTAATTTTATAGAAGTAAATATGCTTACAAATAAAATGGAAGAAGTTCAAAGTGTAGGAGACTCTTTTTATTGTAAAAAAACAATAATAGAAGACCCTGAATCATGTAGAGCAGCTAGAACGAAAAGTGATATTATGTCAATTAACTATCATAATAGTTGTCCATACTTTGATAATAGTGAAAAGTTCTATTATTGTATGAATATTGATATAGCAAAAAACTTATATTTAATAATTAATTTTGTATTTGATACAAAAGAAGAGCTCGAAAGAATTAAAGAACAAAGTATGTTTATTAAAAACTATTTAATTGAAGCAGCTCCAGCTCTTGAAGTTAAGCTATTAATGAATGTATTAATAGAATCTGCTTTAATAGATGGATTAACAGGCTTATATAATAGAAAATTCTTAGAAGAGAATTCTAAAAAACTCATTCCTCAGGCTCTAAGAGAAAATATAAACATTGGGGTTCTAATGTTAGATATGGATCATTTTAAAGCTGTAAATGATGAATATGGACATGATATAGGAGATAAGGTATTAAAAGAGCTTGCTAATATTTTAACACAAACAGTAAGAGAAGCTGATATTATTATTAGATATGGTGGGGAAGAGTTTATTATTTTATTAGTTGGTGTAAAAACAGAAGAAGATGCACTTAATGTTGCTAATAAAATTGGTAAAAATGTACGTGAAAATGAAATAGATGTATATGCAGGAAACAAACTTAAAAAAACTGTTAGCTTAGGTTTATCAATGTTCCCAGCAGACTCAAATTCTTTTGATTCAGTTATTAAAAATGCAGATATTGCATTATATGAAGCAAAAAATAGTGGAAGAGATAAGGTAGTTAGATTTAAAGAAGAACAAGTTTCTAGTGTAGATTTATTTTAAATTACTTTTTATAAAATTAGATTAAAAAAAAGCTAACAAGTAAACTTGTTAGCTTTTTTATTTTATTAGAAGATAGCTTAGTGTAAATCAGCGTTTAATTTAACTTCTCTAGTTGATCTCATAGCAATAATTTGACCTGTAACTGAGTTTTGTCTAAAGTGAACTCCATTTACACCTAAGAAATCCATACCTCTCATAAGTGTTTTAATCTCTTTTTCTGGATTAATCTCTGCAATTGCAGCAACTGCTTTTTCAGATAATGTAATTTTAGTTCCAGGTAAGATTGTAACACCAGCATCTAAGATACAAGAATCACCAATTGCAGTACCTGTACAAGAATTAGCACCAAGAAGTGTATTTTCTCCAATAGAAACAGGTACACCATCAGTTCCACTTAATACACCAAGAATAGAAGCACCTCCTCCAACATCAGAACCAGCACCTACTACTGCAGATGAAGAAATTCTTCCTTCTACCATAACAGAACCTTCAGTACCTGCATTAAAGTTAATATATGCAGCTCCTGGCATTACTGTTGTTCCAGCTGCTAATTGTGCTCCAAATCTTACTTTTGAAGTTTCTAATATTCTAGTATTACTTGCAGGAATTACATGAGATAAGAATCTAGGGAACTTATCAACCATAGTAATTTCAGGATACCTTCCTGTTAATTTTAATGAAATTTCATTCTCTCTTAACCAATCTAATTCAATAGGCTCATTCCCAACCCAAGCACAGTTATGTAATGCACCAAAAATACCATTTAAGTTTAAAGATCTTAATGCAGCTTTACCAGTTGAAAGTGCATATAGTTTTAAATATGCAGCTTCTACTGATTCTACAGCAGTATCTTCAAAAATAAATACAACTTTATAATCATCAGAAGTAAACCCAGAATCAATAGGTAAAGATGCTAATTGTGAAACAACTTGAACATTTTTATGTTCTGCACCTTTTGCTTCAGGGATATATGGTCTAAAAGACTCAATTGCTGATGTTAAAAAAGTATCACTAATATTACAAACTAATTCTGATTTTGAAGTATCAATATCACAACCTGCTTCTTTTAAAGCATTTAAAAATACTGCTGCACTTCCATTGTTTTCATTCCAGTTAACTACAGGATACGTTGCTTGTAAAATATTTTCTGGATTTAATTGTCCTCTATCAACTCTTGCAATACCAAATCCAATTGGGTTTTTGTACCAAGATTGAGCTTGTATATCATCAACTAATTTTTTAAAATCGTCTTTTGTAAATGCCATTATTATTCCTTAAATTTTTTGGCATTATACTGTAAACTTACTAAAGGTAAATTAAAAAAACATATTAGTAAATAGTGTCCATATCTATAGTAGCCATTGTAGAATTTATGTTATGAAGAGCTATTAATAAGGCTTTAGTATCCTTAGATCTTATAATTATTTCATATCTATATTTCTTTGCCATTTTAAAAATTGCACACTGCCCAAAGCCTACAACTTCAATATTTTTATTCTGTTTTAAAAGATAAACATATTTATCTAATTCATCTTTTACTTTTAAGCCATTAGCATGGGAAAAAATTACTTTCGCCATTTTTAAAAAAGGTGGATATAACTCTTCTCTAAACTCTAACTCAGATTCTAAAAACTCTTGATAATCGCCTTTTTGTAAATAGTAAGCAAAGAACTCTTCATTTTGGGTTTTAATAATTACTTCCCCCTCTCCTTTTCTTCCACTTCTACCTGCAATTTGAATTAGTAAGGAAAGTGCACGTTCTCTTGATTTATAAGAGTTCATATTTAAAACTGAATCAATACCAAGAACCACTGCTAGTTTTACATTATGATAATCATGTCCTTTTGAAAGCATTTGTGTGCCAACTAAAATATCAATTTTATTTTTATTAAAATCATTTAAAACTGCTTTTAATTTTGTATCAGTTTTAATTTCATCTCTATCAAATCTTTTTATACTTTTATTAGGATACAACTCTTTTAATTGTGTTTCAATTTCAGCTGTTCCAACTCTTAAATTGTGAATTATTCCTGTTTTACAAGAGGGACAAAATTCGGGTATCTTTGAAGTCCAACCACAATAATGACATTTCAAAGCCATTGCATTTTTATGTAAACTCATTGAAACAGAACAATATGGGCACTCAACTGATTTTCCACATGAAGTACAAATTTGATATTTAAAATTTGCCCTTGTTGGTAAAAATATAATTACTTGATTTTCATTTTTTAAAGTTTGAGTTATTTTATTTAAAATTTTTGCTGATAAATCAGTAGAAGAATCATCAAATATAATTTTTTTACTTGTATCAAAGAAAGTATGTTTTAATCGTATAAAAGGTAACTTTTGAAAAGAAGAGATTGAAGCAGTTGCACTTCCTAAAATTAGTCTAATATCATATTTTTTTGAAATATAAATTGCTAAATCTTTTGCATGATATCTAGGCTTAGAATCACTTTTATATGATTCATCATGCTCTTCATCTATAACTATTAATTGTAAGTTTTTTAAAGGAAGGAAAAGTGCTGATCTAGCTCCTGCAACAAGTTTTATTTCACCCTTAGAAATCCCTTCTAATATATCCTGTTTTTTCTTTTTTGTAACTTTAGAGTGCCAAATAGCAAGAGCTTTACCAAATACTTTTTCAAGTCTTTTTTGCATTTGTGGAGTTAGAGAAATTTCGGGCATTAATAAAAGTGCCTCTCCGCCTTTATTTAATATCTTCTCTATAGTTTTTATATATATTTCTGTTTTTCCACTCCCTGTATTTGCAAAAAGAAGTGCTTGTTTTTTATCTTCACAAAACTTATAAGCTTTTTCTTGTTCCTTGGAAAGGTCTATTTTAGAATCAAAGATTGTAAAAGTATCATCTTTCTTTATTTCTTTTGCATATGGATTAAATAAACTTAAAGACTCTCCTAAAGAAGAGACATAATATTGTGATGTAAATTTTGCAATTTCTAACATTTTTTCATCATAATAAAAGGGCAAGTCTTCAGAAATTTCTACACACTTAAAACTAGGCTTTTCAACTTTTTTTATTATTACAGCTTCACTTAAATCTTTTCTATTTCGTAATTTTACTAATACTTTTGTTCCAACAATTAAATCTTTTTCACTTTGAAAAGTTAAAGGGGCAAGAGGTGATTTTAGAAGTGAAACTTCATAATAATTAATATTTATACTCATTTTTTTATTCATACTCATTACATAAAGAGATTTCACTTTTACAAATAAAACTATTATTTTCAAAACTAAATTCTATTTTTTCTTTTTCACTTATAAAATTTATATAATTTACCTCACTAGTTTTAATCCATTGTCCTAAAACTTTTTTCTCTTTTGTAGTAGAAATAAGAGGAAAGTCTAATATATTTGAAAATAGTTCACTATTTTCAGTATTTGTAGAGGCTTCATCTAAAAATGTAAAAAGCTCTTTTTTTTGTAAAATATTATTTGCACTCTTTTTTTCAATATTATTTCTAATAAGTGCAATTTCTGATTTGATTTTTATTTTTATTGTCTTATTCAAGCTATTACTTGTTTTTGAAATAATAAAACTTGAAATTATAGAAATAACTACTACAACAATTATAATTTCAAGTAAAGAAAAAGCTCTTTTCATAATAATTTATAATTTAGGAATTTTCTCAGATAAAACTTCTAAATCTTGTTTTAAATTATACAGCTCTCTTGTTACACGAAGATAAGCTGCTAATACTTCCCTTGTATCAAGGTTTTTATCTGATGATAAATATTTTATAACGTCTTCTCTAAATTTATCATCAACAGTAATAGTATATGCCATATTATTAATATGGAAAGTTACATTATTTTCCATTATTCTTAGCCTGTAAAAAAGTTACTGTACTATCAATTCTCAAAAGCATATCCTGATTGTTTCTTTCTAATTCATCATTTTTATTTTTTAAAGCATCTAAATCTTGACGTAAGTTTTCATTCTCTTTTTTTGCAAGTTCAAACTCATAAATTAATTTGTCAATTTTTATATTTAATTTTTCGATGATATCCATAAAAACTATTTTACCCAAATTAACCTAGAAAAATTATTTAGTTTTTTTATTTAGATAATTATTTATCTTGAATAAAAAGCCGACCTTGAGAATAGAGTGCTGCTACAGCCTTCCCCCATTGTGAATAATATTCAATATCTTTAAAAGAGAATTCAAAAGTATCATTGATTTTTGTTATAAGTGTTCTCTCTTTTAAATCAAATTTATCATCTGCATGGATTAAAATCATTAATTCTAAAACAACTATTTTTTTACTTTTTATACTTTTAAAATCTTTTAAAGTATCTTCTAAATTAAAATCTTCCAACTCAAAATCATTATCATTGTCAATTCCCATTTCAGCACAATATTCTAAAATTACCTCTTCTTCTTTCTCTCCATATTCATTATCAATACGAGCTAAGTAGTGTGCAAGTTGTAAAAAAGAGAACTTCTCTTTTGGTTGTAGTTTCATTAAAAGCATTTATGTCCTATATAATTGTTTATATTTATAAATGCAATTATAATGTAATAAAGTTAATAATTTATGAATCAAAATTTATTTTATAAGTAATTTATAAATACTATAAAAATAAAATTTCTTATAAATATAAATACAAATTATAATTGTAGAAGAAAAGGGGCTTAATATATAAACCCATTTTCATATAGTTTATCCACCTAAATATTTTTTTCTAATCTCATCTGAGTCTATTAAATTAGAACCTATATCTTCTAAAGCCACCTCTCCATTTTCTAAAACATAAGCATAGTCAGAGATTTCAAGGGCTGCAAAAGCATTTTGCTCTACAAGTAAAATTGTAATTCCCTCTTCTCTTAGTTTTGTAATAGTTTCAAATAACTCACCAACAATTTTTGGAGCAAGTCCAAGTGAAGGTTCATCTAGCATAAGAAGTTTTGGACTAGACATTAAAGCTCTAGCAATAGCAAGCATTTGTTGCTCCCCACCACTCATAGTACCCCCTAATTGGCCTTTTTTCGCAATTAATCTAGGGAAAATTTTAAACATTTTTTCTTGATACTCTTCATATAACTCATCATTATTAAAAGCACCCATTCTAAGATTTTCTTCAATTGTTAAGTTTTGAAAAACTCTTCTTCCCTCAGGAACTAATGATATTCCCTCTTGTATGATTCTATGCGTTTTATGAGTTGAAATATCTAAATCATTAAAAGTTATAGTACCTTGCTTTTTAACATCATTTACAATAGATTGTAAAGTTGAAGTTTTACCCGCACCATTTGAGCCAATAAGTGAAACTATTTGCCCTGCTTTTACTTCAAAATCAATACCCTTTACAGCTTTTATCAAACCATAAAATACTTCTAAATTATTTACTTTAAGCATGTTTAAAATCTCCAAGGTAAGCTTTTATAACTTCTTCATCTTTAATTGCATCTTTGATATCACCTTCAAAGATTGTTTTTCCATAATCTAAAACCATAACTCTATCACAAAGCTTATTTACAAATTTCATATCATGTTCTATTAATAAAATTGTAACATCAAATTCATCTCTAATCTTAAAAAATAGCTCTGCTAATTCATGAGTCTCTTGGGGATTCATTCCTGCTGCTGGTTCATCTAAAAGTAGAAGTTGAGGATTTGCGGCAAGAGCCCTTGCTATTTCTACTTTTCTTTGTTGGCCATACGAAAGTGAAGTTGCAAGTTCATCCGCAAACTCTGCAATTCCTAAAACTTCCATAATCTCTAAGGCAACTTTTCTAACTCTTCTCTCTTCTTTATAAAATCTTGGAAGTCTAAAAATTGCTTCAAGATAGGTATAAGAAGCTTGATAATCGAAACCAATCAAAATATTATCCAAAACACTCATTGAAGTAAAAAGTCTAATATTTTGGAAAGTTCTTGCTATTCCTCTATGAACAATTTTATGCGGTTTTATTCCATCAATTTTTTGCCCATGAAATTTTATAGCACCTTCAGTAGGTTCATAATTTCCAGTAATAATATTAAACATAGTTGTTTTACCAGCACCATTAGGTCCAATAAGACCATATATTTCTTTTGCATTTACATGGAATGAAGTATCTTTAATAGCCGTTACTCCACCAAATTTTTTAGTTACGTTGCAAACTTCTAATATCATTTGTTTGCCTTTTTCTTTTTAAATAAATCTTTTAACTCTTTTTTACCCATTAAACCTTCTCTTGCAAATAACATCACAAGAATTAGTATTAGTGAGAAAACAACCATTCTCATTCCAGGAGTTCCTTCAGTTTCAATTCCCATAAAACTTATTGGCTCATCTAAGAATCTCATCCATTCTAATCCTGCCATTACAAAAATAGTTCCTAAAATAGCTCCTGTAGTTGACCCTAATCCACCTAAAACTATTATAATTAATAATTGGAAAGTTAAGAAGAATGTAAATAAATCTGGAGAAATAGAAGTTAAAAGTGCGGCCAATAAACCTCCACCAATACCTTCAAAAAATGCTGAAGTTGAAAATGCTAAAGTCTTGATTTTAAAAGTATCAACACCCATTGCAGTTGCTGCATCTTCATCGTCCCTTACAGCTTTCATAGCTCTTCCATATTTAGAATAAATAATATTTAATATAGCAATAATAGTAAGAATAGCTGCTCCCATTGTCCAATATAAATAATTTGAATATTCAGGAATATCATTTATACCTAAAGAACCATTTGTAATTTCAGGTGAATTAATAGCTAAAATTCTAATAATAAATCCAAAACCAAGTGTTACAATTGCTAAATAATCTCCTCTCACTCTAAAAACAGGAAAAGATAAAGAAAGAGCTAGAAGTGCGGAAATAATACCAGCTAAAAGCAAGGCCCATATAAACTCTGCTTGCATAGCTAAAACCCAAGCAGATGGATCTTCAATATCATATTGATAAATCATTCCTTCAGCATCTACTGTTAAAATAGCAACTACATAAGCTCCAATTGCCACAAAACCATTTGGTTCTAGTGAAAACTGCCCTGTAACTCCATTAATTAAATTATATGAAACTGCTAAAATAATAAAAATTGCTACATTATTTATAATTCTAACCGTATATTCATCAAAACTGTTTTGTGCAAACCATGTGAACCAAATAGCTGTAACTATAATCGCAAGATTGATTAATCTTTGTTTTGTAAAAATTGCATCGTTCATCATGATTAAAACCTACTCTTTTCTAAGTCTTCACCCATAATCCCAGTCGGTTTAAATAAAAGAACTAAAATTAAGAATATAAAGGCAAAAGCATCTTTATATCCACCCATCTCAGGCCAAAAGGCAATTACAACTACTTCTGTAAAGCCAATAATAAATCCACCTAAAACAGCACCTGTAACAGAACCAATTCCACCAACAACAGCAGCTGCGAAAGCTTTAAGACCAACAAGAACTCCCATCATAGGCTCAACAGAAGGATAATTTACTGCCCAAAAAATTCCTCCAACAGCAGCAAGTCCTGAACCTAAAGCAAATACTAAAGCAATAATCATATTTGCATCAATCCCCATAAGATTTACAGTTTTAATATCAAAAGATAAAGCACGAATAGCCATACCATATTTTGTTCTATATAAAACAAATAATATCGCTAATAATAAAACTAATGTTACTGCTGGAACTGTAATAGATGAAGTAGTAAAAGTAACACCTGCAACATTAAAAATATTTTCCATATAATCTGGAACAGGGAAAGCCCTAGGTACTCCACCAACAAATACAGTAAAAGCATTTTCTAAAAAGAAAGAAATACCAATTGCAGTAATAAGTAAAGAAATTTTTGGAGCTTCTCTTAAAGGCTTATAGGCGATTTTATCCATTAACATACCCATTAATGCTGAAATTGTAACAGCTAAAAGTACAGTGACAGGGAAAGGCAAGTCAAATACTGCCATAAAAGTATAAGCTAAAAAAGCACCAACCATCATAATATCACCATGCGCAAAGTTAATAAGCCTTAACACACCATAAACCATTGTATAACCAATTGCAATTAAGGCATACATGGATCCTAAAGAAAACCCATTTACCATTTGTTGCATAAACGTTAATATATCCATCAATTCTCCCAAATTTCTTTCATCTTTTTAACTTACATTTACCATAAGAAAAATAAAAATTTTTATTTTTCTTATGACAAAAAAAAAGTCTAGCAAAATTGCTAGACTTTATAAAACAAAGATTTAATTATGGATTAACAGTGGCTTTAAAGCCAGCTTTTCCATTTTTAATCTCTTTAATAACAGCAGATCTAGTTGCATTACCTTCATTATTGATTGTAATTGCTCCTGATACACCATCAAAGTTAACTGTTTTTTTAATCTCTTTATTAACACAAATTGAATCTGATGGATCTTCACATCTATTCATTGCATCAATTAATACATTATATGTATCAGCACCAAGTGCTGTAAATGAGTTCATTTCTTTATTTCCAGTCTCTTTTTCATGGAAAGCAACGAAATCAGCAGATTTTTTTGATGGAGGATTTGCATAATCAAAGAAGTCTGTAAACATATAACCTTCAACAGATTCCCCACCTAAGTCAATAAATGTTTGGTTTGCAACACCATCCCCTGAAAACATTGGTTTAACTAAACCTAATTGCTTAGATTGTCTTGCAATCATAGAAGCTTCTGGATGATATAATGGTAAGAACATAAAATCAGGATTAAGTTTCTTAATTTGAGAAACTACAGCTTTAAAGTCCTTATCCCCAGAAGTAACTTTAATTTTCTTAACGATTTTTCCACCATTTTTCTTAAATGCATTTTGGAAAGCTTTTGCTAATCCTAAAGAATAAACTTGTGCTTGGTCAACTACCACTACAGCTGTTTTATAACCTTGTTGTGTAGCATAGTTTGCAACAACTTCACCTTGAAAAGAGTCAGTAAAACAAACTCTATTTGCAAAAGTTCTTTTTGCAGTTAATTTATCATTAGTTGCAACAGAAGCAATAACTGGAATTTTTTTCTTATCAGCAATTGCAATTGTTTGAGCTGTATTTGTAGATGTTAAAGCACCTAAAATAGCTGTTACTTTATCAGAAGAAATTAATCTTGTAGTTGCAGTTGCAGTTTCAACTTTATCACCCTTATTATCTACTAATACTAATTTAATAGTATCACCATTTTTTAAAGTTGGTTGTAATTTATGTGCTAATTCAACACCTAAATTTGTAACTTGTCCATATGCCGCTAATGGTCCTGACATTGGCATAACAGCACCAATTTTAATCTCTTTTGCCATTGCAACTCCGCAAGTTAATGCAGAAGCAAGAGCTAAACTTATAACTTTTTTCATTCACACTCCTTAAAATTTATCCTAAAATGTTATCATAACAAAACAAAAAGTTTTTATAAGTTTTGTATAAATTATATATAAATTGCAATAAACCAATCAAAACTTACACAAAAAAATTGATTAAAACTTCTATTTTATACAATTTTTTCCAGAATCTTTAGCTTTATATAAAGATTTATCTGCTCTTTTTAATATAGTTTCTATATTAAAATCACTTTTTAAGTATTCACTAACACCAATACTAATGCTAAATTTAAATTCTTTTTCTAATTTGTTAGTAGTATTTATAATATCAATAATTTTACTTCCTATTATCCTTGCATTTTGAATATTACTATTAGGCAACAAAATTACAAACTCATCTCCTCCAAGTCTAACTACAATATCGTTTTCTCTAATTATATCTTTAATTATATTTACTAATCTTTTTAAGATAAAATCACCAACATCATGACCAAAAGAGTCATTAATCTTTTTAAAATCATCAATATCAACTATTAATAGAGCAAACTCTTTCTTTTCTCTTTTTAAAATCTTTATATAACTAGCAAAAAAATCTTCTAAGTATCTTCTATTAAAGACATTTGTAAGAGCGTCAGTATTTGCCAATTTTTCATTTGATATTCTTCTTGTTTCAGATTCAATAAGTTTATTAGTTCTTTCCTCTAATTCATTTGCTAAGTTATTAAAATTATCACTTAAAGTATCTAGTTCAACTATTCCACATGACTCTAGTTTTTCATAATTTTTATTAGAACCTAAACTTTTAGTCATTTCAATAATTTTTAGAATTGGAGTATTTATAGTGACAACAAAACTTTTAGCTTTCAAATATAAATAAAGAAAGAACCCAATATAAAACATTACAATCAATAATATAATTATATATCCTAACTTTTTATTATAATCTTCAAAATTACGAACTTTTGAAAGTACCTGGTTTTCATCAATTAAAGAGATTAAATACCATGAAGTTTTTTCTATTTTTTCTGAAAAAAGTAAATGTTTTTTATCATTTATAATAACTTCATGTGAATAATCTAAGTCTTTTACTATGTTTTTTAATTTATTAACAAAATTTTCATTTGGATATTCCAATAAACTTTTTTCTTTATTATTATAAATAGTTTTTTCTATTTTTTGATTTTTAGGATATTTGCTTTTTACATTATTTTTTATATTAAGAATATTTTCAATCTCCTTAGACATTGCAATAATTTTTCCATTTTTATCAATTAAAAATGATGAACCATTATAAGGTAATTTGAAATTTAAGAAATTATCTATTATTGAATCAACAGTAAGATCAATTCCAGTCACACCTTCAAGAAAGTTATTATTATAAATAGGAGTGATAACACTTAACATCCAACCTTGACCTGCTGGGTCTAAATAAATATCAGTCCATAAAACTTCTTTTTTAGGATTATTTTTTAAATTTGCTTTAGTATAAAAATCATAATCTTCCATTTTTATATCAGAAGGGAAAGTGTTGTAAATATCTTTTATAAAAGGATAGTATCTAACTGTATTATCATATGAATTAAAATATGCAGATATTATTATCTCATCATTATTAACAATTGATTTAAAAGTATCATCAAATAGTTCACTATTTATAAGTCTTGATTCTACTTCTTCTGTTATTTTTGTATTTTTAGATACAACAACAGAAGAACCTCCATTATCATTTAACTTATAATACATACCATTTTTAGCATATTTAAAAACTAAGTTTTTTGGATTTTTTATTTTAAAATTGTATTTAAAAAAATTTTGATGTTCATTTTGTAATATTCTTCCTAGATTTTCAATATCTTCAAATCTATGTTCTGTTAATGAAGTAATATTATCAACATTTGTATAAATACTTTTTTTAATATCATCTAATATAAAATTAATACTTGTATTAACAATATTTTGATTAGCAACAAAATATATTATTATAAGGACAATTTCTATAAATAAAATAGATGTTAATGCTGTCTTTAAGTAATTTTTATATATAAGTTTTTCTAAGATTATTTTATTCATCTTAAATCCTTAATATAAGTATTTAGTCAATTATTATATCAAAGTAATAATATTTATAACTATTAATTATATTTACTAATTCATTTTTTTAAGCTACTCCATTTCAAGTGACATCAGGTACATATCTTCCCCATCAATTACTTTTAATTGTTTTGACTGACATTTAGGGCATAGAAATTCATTTTTTTCTAAGGTAGACTCTTCATTACAGGATAAACAAGAGATAATTACTTTTTGACGATTAATTACCAACTCTGCTTTATCACATACAGTTTGTTCTTTAAAAGTATCAAATGCAGTTTCAAGTAAATCTGGCTCTACTCCTGATAAAACTCCAATCTTTATTACTACTTTTGTAACACTTGTTGAATTATTTTGTTTAACATGTTCTTCACAACTTTCAAGTAATGATTGTACAATCGAATATTCATGCATGAACTTTTCCTTTAAAGTTATCGCTTTTTTTGATGCCTTGCATTAACAAATCCTTGGTAGAAGTTCACCTGTTGGTAAATCAATAAATCTTTGAGTTCCCCAAGCTGTATTTAAAACAACTTTCCCTAAATATTTAGAAGTAACAAGACCAATAACAGAAGCTTCTTTTGAGGTTTCAATTGATTTTAAAATTTCCATAGCTTTTTCTTCTTGATCTTTTGAAATTGCCATTACAAAGGTTCCTTCATTTGCCAAACTTAAAGCTTCAAAACCTAACATTTCACAAACTCCATTTACCTCATCACATATAGGTATTTTTTCTTCTTCAATTTCAACACAAATATTTGATTGCTTTGACCATTCATTTAAAACAGCACTTACTCCACCTCTAGTAGCATCTCTTAAAGCTCTAATTTTAATACCATTTTCAATAAGTTTTTGTATAACTGGCCAAAGTGAAGCACAATCTGATTGTAAAGAAGTGGAGAAATCTATTCCTTCTCGTGCAGCAAAAATTGTTGCCCCATGTTTTCCTATTGAGTTTGAAACAATTATTACATCATCCTCTTGTATATGATTTGAAGAAATACCTTTTTGTTCTATTTTTCCTATTCCTGTAGTATTTATAAAAATTTTATCAACACTACCTCGTGGAACTACTTTTGTATCACCGGAAACAACTATTGCATTGTTTTTCTCAAGCTCAATTTTCATACTATCAACAATACGATTTAAAGTTTTTACATCAAAGCCTTCTTCAATAATAACTGAACAAGTTAGATATTTAGGTTGGGCTCCCATCATTGCTAAGTCATTACAAGTTCCACAAATACTTAGTTTTCCAATATCTGCTCCTGGAAACTCTATGGGACTTACAGTAAAAGAGTCTGTTGAAAAAGCTAAAGTTCCATTTTCAATTACTGCAGCATCTTCACTTTTTTCTAAAATCTCATTTTTAAAAGCTTTATAAAATACTTTTGAAATCAGTTCATTATTTTCTAATCCACCATTTCCATGGGCTAGTGTTATTGTTTTATTCATAATTAATCTCTTTTTCTACTATTTGTGCAAATTTTTTTAAAATAGAATTTGCTTCATTTGTCTGTTCTATATTATTTAGTAATTCATCTTTTGGAATTTTCTTTATTTTTGCTACTTCTTTAATATATGATTTCATTATACTATTATTATATTCAGGATGAAATTGTACACCCCATGCATTTTTCCCTATTCTAAAAGCATGATTTTTATCATGAGAATTAAAAGCTAGTCTCACACTATTTAAAGGAAGGTCTTCTACAGTTTGAGAGTGTATTGTATGTGCTTTAAAACAATTTGGAATATCTTTAAAAAGTTCATCCTCTTTTGCATTATCTGTTAAATTAATATCAACAGTTCCTATTTCCATACCATTTTTATGAAAAGTAGAAAAACCTTGCATACTTTTTCCTAAAAGTTGATGTCCATAACAAATACCAAGAAGAGGGATAGAATTTTCAATTAGTTCTGGAATCCACTTTTCTATTCTAACACTCCAAGATTCTTCATCTGTAACCATAGAGTGTGAACCTGTAATAATTACACCTGCACACTCAATTAAACTAGGAAGTTTAGCACCTTTTTTTATATCAAGAACAGATATTTCTAAATTTTTATTATCTACTTGATTAATAACCCAATTTTCAAAATCACCATTCTCTTCAAATGTACTTTTAAAAGTTGTACCAACTTTTAATATAAAAAGTTTTTTCATATTATAATAAGTTCCCATATTTATAATAAGCAGAGCATGCACCTTCACTACTTACCATACAAGACCCAAGTGGAGAGTTAGGCTTACAAGCTGTTCCAAATACACTACAATCATTTGGTTTAGCAACACCTCTCATAATATCACCACAAATACATAATTTGTGATCGTCAATTTTTTTATTTGGTAAAACATCTTTATACAAAATTTCAGCATCTAAATAAGCATATTCATCTTTTAATTTAAAGGCTGAATCAGCAATATCACCTAATCCTCTCCATCTAAAATGTTCTGCTCTCGTAAAAAACTTATCATTTAATTTTTGAGCTGCTATATTTCCATCATATGAAACTGCCCTTGTATATTGAGTTTCTAATTCACATCTATTTTCATTAAATTGTTTCACAATAGATAAAATTGATTGCATAACATCAACTGGTTCAAAACCACTTACAACAACAGGTTTTTTATAATCAATTGTAAACTCTTCATAAATCTTACTTCCTGTAATTACACTAACATGAGAAGGTCCTATAAAAGCATCGATTTTGCAATCATCACTATCTAATAAAACTCTCATAGGTTCAGGAACTGTCACATGATTTATATGAAAAAAGATATTTTCTATTTTATTTTTTGTTACATGATTTAAAAGGGCTGCGGTCATAGGAGTTGTTGTTTCAAAACCTATTGCAAAAAAGATAATTTTTTTATCTTTATTTTCATTTGCTATTTTAATAGTATCTAAAGGAGAATAAACAAATCTAACATCAGCTCCTAAGCTTCTTGCATCTTGCAAACTACCATTAGATCCAGGAACCTTTATCATATCTCCAAGTGTAACAAGAATCACATCTTCTTGCAAAGATAAAATATATGCATGGTCTATTCTTTCTTTTGGCATAACACAAACAGGACAACCAGGACCATGAATAAACTCTATGTTTTCTGGCAATAATTGATTTAATCCATATTTCATAATAGTATGTGTGTGTCCACCACAAACTTCCATTACTCTTATAGTTCTATCTAACTTTTTTGACTCTTCATCAATTAATAGTTTTAAAGCTTTTATAGCTTTAGGGTTTCTAAAACCATCATATAAATCTTTTAATTTTAATTCTGACATAACTTATACTCTATTTTCACAGTTGTCATCTTCAATTATAGCCCGCCTTCGATCCTCTTCTTCCATTTTTTCTATAATCTCTTCATAAATTTTAAGACTCTCTAAAGCATCTTCTTCATCTATTTTATTCATTGCAAAGCCTATATGTATTAATACATAATCACCAACAAGAACTGCTTGGTCAATTAAATCTAAAGAAGCTTTTCTTTCAACTCCCATAGTATCAACTGTTGCAACATTATTCTCCTCATCAATATGAGTTACTTTTGAAGGTATTGATAAACACATAATATTATCTCATCTTTCTTTTAAAATTAATCCAGTCTACAACTGCTTTTATGCTTTTTTCATCTTTTATTGATACTTCTAAAATATCAACATTTGGTTTTAATTTCCTAGCTTCAATTTTCTCTTTTTCAATTTCATAATCAAAATAAGGAAGTAAATCTGTTTTTGTAATAAGTATTAAATCAGCAGTTCTAAACATTACAGGATATTTTACAATTTTATCTTCACCTTCAGGAACTGAAACTAATACAATATTTAAATGTGTTCCAACATCATAGGAAGCTGGGCATACAAGGTTTCCTACATTTTCTACAAAACATACATCTAAATCATCTAAAGGCATATCATGTAAACCTTTATGAACCATAAATGCATCTAAATGACAAGCAGAACCTGTTTGAATCTGAACAGCTTTAATATCTTTTGCTTTTAATCTATCTGCATCTCTTGAAGTTTCTAAATCTCCTTCAACAACTCCATATTTAAAATCAGCAATTCCTGACATATGCTCTAATAAGGTAGTTTTCCCACTTCCTGGACTGGACATTAAATTAATACCTAATACTTTATGATTATCAAAGTGAGCTCTATTATGTGAAGCTTCATGATCATTTTTATCAAGTATTTTTTTTATTACAGAAATTGTTTTACTATCATTTAACTGTGGGTTATGATGTAAAGTTTCATGAGCTGCTTGATGACTATGACTTTGAGGGGAATGATCATCTGAGTGTTGGTGAGAATGTTCATGCTCGTGATGATGATCTGTTATACTACAACCGCAATCTTGACACATATTTTAATCCTTTTAAATACTCCCATAAAAAAGAGCAATTTTACTTTTTTATATTATGAATTGATATTCATTTTATTAAGTTTATTGTAATAAAACTAAGATAGAACTAATTTTACATATAACTTGTGTATTTTTAGAACTAATAAAATTTTTAGATTTTAAGTATTTGTTTAATAAGATAAGAATATTATTCAAAAATAGGAATTTAAATGGTTGTGATTTAAAATATGGAAATTAACAAATGTCCCTTTTGTAATGCAAAAAGATTATATGAATTAAAAAATAACTATAAAAAATGCAGTTCTTGCTATAAAAAATTTTCTTCAAAAAAAATAGAAACAGATTATATAATTATCAGTTTCTTTTGCAATAATATAAGTGCAAATAAATGTGCTAAGATTTTAAATCTAAATTATAGAACTGTGCAAAATAGATATATACTTTTTAGAAAACTAATAAGTATTTATTTAGAAAAAGAATATTACTCTTCTGTTTTAGATAATTCTTCATATGAAGAGTTTTACTATTTTTCCCAAAAAGAAAAAAATAAAAAAAAGAAGTCTTTATACAATGCAATTAATATCTTAGGTTTTTATTCAAATAGAAAAATATTTACACTTTTAATGCCACAACTTCCTAATTATGAAAAACAAGAAGATAGTCATACCTTTGAAAAATATCTCAAATGGCATAAAATAAATTCACAAGATTCATACAAAACACCTTTAAGTGTTTTTTGGAAATATTTAGAAGAAAATCTAAAAAAATATAAAGGAGTAAATGAAAAAAATTTCTTTTACTATTTGAAAGAGTGTGAATTTAAATTCAATTATCTTCAAAATAAACAAATTGAAATATTAAAAGAGATATTTTACAAATTTTAAATATTGATCTTTTATAAAGATAATATAATTTTATATCAATATAATAAGAAAAAATTCTAGGAGTTTTCATTTATGTTTAGTTCTGCATTAGGCCGGTTTAGAATTATTTCGGCAATTGAAGGTTTATCATATTTATTATTAGTGTTTATTGCAATGCCAATAAAATATATTGGAGAGAATCCTTATCCTGTTAAGATACTTGGTATGATTCATGGAGTTTTATTTATAATATTTATGATTTCATTATTTGAAGTTAAAATAAAAGAAAAATGGAATACAGGTTTAATGTTTCAACTTTTTGTATTATCTTTAATTCCATTTGGAGCGCTTCTAATAGAAAGAAAAGTAAAACCTAAAAAGTCTAAATAATTATAATAAATTGTAAATCTGACCAATAGAAATACCACCATCATTTAGTGGTATTTTTTTTGAATAATAGTACTTTTTATTTAAAATATCTAATCTTTTGCATACAAGCTCTAAAAGTGTTTTATTTTGGAAAACTCCACCTGTTAAAACAATTGGAAGATTTTCATGTTTGTTTGAAACTTTTATAATAATTTCAACTATCATATTTATAAACTTACTACAAATTACTTCTTTATTTTCATCTTTTACTATTTCTTGTATACACTCTTTTAAATCAATCTCTTTATTTGTAATATTAAAAGGATAAAACTCTTTAATCTTTTCATTATAAGCCATCTCAATTTGAAGTCCTGTTTCACCTTCATAACTTTGGGTTTGAGCAATAGAAGCAAAACTTGCTATTGCATCAAAGATTCTACCTAATGAGCTTGTACGTGGAGCATTTAAAGATTTTTGCCATATTGTATGCATCATCTTTATTTCATTAAGTGAAAATGCTTTTACACAGGCATTATCTAATTTTAAAATTTCTTCTAAAGAAAAGGTATCAAACAAAAGTGAAATAGCCACTCTTTTAGGTTATTTTACTGCTTTTTCACCACCTAATAATTTAAAATATTTTAGATGATGAACTCTTTCATACTCTTTTTTATTTGCAATAAAAACTTCTCCACCCCAAATATTTCCATCATCCCCATATCCTGTTCCATCAAAGCAAAAGGCTAAAACTTTTTCATCTAAATTATATTCTGCCATACATGACAAAACATGAGCATAATGATGTTGTATTTGTATAAGTTCTATATCTTTAGACTTTGCCCATTTTGTACTTTCATAAGATGGGTGTTTGTCACAAACTAAAATATCAGGTTTAAAATCATAAAAACTTTTAAAAGTATCAATTGTTCTTGTGAAATACTCCAAAGAAGTAATTGAATCCAAATCCCCAATATAAGGAGATAAAATAAGGTTATCTTCAAAAGCTAAAGCAATCGTTGATTTTTGATTTGCACCTAAGGCTAAAATTTTTTTAGGTGTTTTTTCCTTTAATCTTAAAGAAGTAGGAGCAAAACCTCTAGCATTTCTTAAAACTGATATGTCATTATTAATAACTTGAACAACAGAATCATCACAGGTATTTATAATATCTCTATTAAAATCTAAAATAAAATCAACAACATTTCCTAATTTATTTATTATCTCATCTTTAAATCTTAAAATTGGTTCACCTGATAAATTTGCACTTGTTGCAATAAGTGGAAAATCTAAATATTTAAATAAAATATGGTGTAAAGGAGTATAAGCAATAAAACAACCTAATCTATCGATATTTGGAGCAAGATATTTACTTAAATTTAATTTTTTATCATTCTCTTCTACTTTTACAAGAGTAATTGGCTTCTCTTTTGAATTAATAATCTCTTCTTCTTTTACTGAAAGATTAGTATATTTTTTAATTTCATTTAAATTTTTAAACATTACTGCAAAAGGTTTACTAGGTCTATTTTTTCTTTTTCTTAATGTTTCTACACTATTATCATTTCTTGCATCACAAATTAAATGAAAACCACCTAATCCTTTTATTGCAACAATATTGCCCTCTTTAATTTTTTTTGCTATTTTTATTATTGCATTGGTATTTATAGCTAATTTTATATTTTTATTATCATATAAAGCAATTTTGGGGCCACACTCTTCACATGAAACAGGTTGGGCATGATATCTTCTATTTAAAGGGTTTTGATACTCTTCTTCACATTTTTCACACATCTGAAATAGCTTCATAGAAGTATTAATTCTATCATAAGGAACAGTTTTTATAATAGAATATCTAGGGCCACAATTTGTACAATTTGTTAAAGCATATTCAAATCTAAAGTTATTTTTATCATTAATGTCATTAACACAATCATCACAAATTGCCATATCAGGAGAAATTATTGTAGATTTATTAAAAGTTTCTAAACTTTTTTTTATATCAAAAGAAGAAAAATTTTCAAAAAATTTTTCTTTTATATCAATTGAATCTATTTTTGATAAAGCAGGAGGAAACTCTTCTAAGTTTTTTATAAAATCTTTTATAGAAGACTCTTTACCTTCAAGGCAAATATTAACACCTCTATCATCATTATTTACCCAACCAAAAAGATTATTTTTTATAGCTAGATTATAAACAAAAGGTCTAAATCCAACACCTTGGACTATACCTTTTACTTGAATTTTAATTGAGTTCATAGATTTTCTTTTTTAAATTATTTTTATAATTGTATAGGAAAATCCTTATTATAATATAAATCAAAATTCTTTGTAATTGCTTTATTTATTAATTTATAAAAAAGTTCATTTCCAATTAAATCACCACATAAACTAACTCCATTTAAAGGAAACTCGCTATGTACATTATCAATAATATCTGCTAAGAAATAAGCATAACTCTCAAGATATCCAAAGCATAGTGTTTTATCATCAACCCCAGCTAATTTAAAACTAATACCACTTTTTATAAGTTTAATAACATCAAACTCTTTGTTGAAAATTTTATCGCTTTTTTTCAATTTATAATCTACTCTAGGACCTTTTTGAAGAACTGCTTTTTGGGCATTTTCTAGAATAATATTTTCTTTCTCATTTTCCTTATCAAAACCTAAAAGAACAGCAACAAAACTCCATAAAGAATAAATAGAATTCTTTTCATGTTCATTTAAACTGTAAGTTAATGCTTTTTCAAAATTCTCTGGAAATTTTTCTTGGTAATTTTTTAATAGTTTTTTTCCACTCTCTTCTTGCACAATTTCATCAAGTATTGGATTTAAAGTTGTAGGTACATTATAATTTAATATATCAATAACACCATCTATTTTTTTTGAATACAAAGAGATATTATCATCATATAAAGATGAAGTAAAAATATTTATAATAGATTTTTCATAAAGATTATTTTCTTCAATTAAAACCATAAACTGAGATTTTGATTTATCTTGAAATTTATTATAAATATCATCAAGTCTTTTATCATAATTTTTATTTTCTATAAGTAAAGTTTTACCATCATTAATAACAATAGAAGGAGTAGTTAAGGTTTCAAAATCTTCATATGTCAAATTATAATCAAAAATATCAGATTTTTCATAAGATAAAAAATCAATTTCTAATTTTTGTAATTCTAAAGATAAAAGGTATAAAACTAAATCATAAGCATATCTAACATTTACTTTTTCAAAATCTAATTTATTATTTGATCTATATACCGCATTTAGATTGAAATCTAAAGAAGGTTTTTCTATACAAAGAAGTGCAACTGTTTTTTCTTTTGAAGTAACTGTAAGTTTTGAAAGTGAATTTATATTTGTACAAAGAACTTTTTCATCAAAAGATTTTAACTTAGTAGTTTTATAAAAAACAAAATCACCTGCTTTTGTTTTTATTTTGACTCTTTTATTTAAGGATATTTCTAAAGCTAAAAATTCAAATAACTCTTTATTATTTTGAAACTCTTTTTTAGAATTATTTCCAAATAGATTTAAACTCTTTTGTGAAGAACTTAAGCCATCACAAATATCACATTTAAAAAATGCATCATAATAAGTAACTGCTTTTTTATCTTCAACACCATAAACACATTTAGAACAATAAGGAAGATTAAAATCTTCATCTTTATTCATTTTTTCTTTTTTTGGTATTTCTGATACTACTTCTATTTTATAATTCTTTAAAAAGATAGACATAGGCAGCTCTACAGAGAGTTTTTCTGAAACTTCTAAAAGCTTTTTTTCATCTCCTTGAATATATAAATATATTAAATTTTCTTCTCTAAAGATTTCAAAAGAGAAATCTTTATTATTCTCTTTTTTAAGTATTGCTTCTAAAAATTTTATTAAAGTACCATTATTAGAAAGGTATTCAAATTTATACTCTAGGACCATTTATTATTTCCCTTTTAAATGAAATCATTGATATTTCTTCAATTCTAAGATTCTCATTTTTTATATGTACTTCTATATCTAGTTTTTTTAATGCTTTTATAATTGTATCTTCCATTGTAATAACAGCATTAATGATTTCAGGACTTAATTCAAAAGTAGTATCATCAGCAACTCTTTTAGGAATCACACCTAAGACTTCAGTACTTGGTAAATCACCATTCATTTTTATCATATTTAAAGTTTGTAGCATTTCAACTTCATGTGCACTTCCTTGCCAATCAATCTCTGAAGGAGCATTTAAATAATCAAAAAAATAGACATCTCCAGGTTTTGAATTTAAAGCATCAATACAATCTATTACAAAAACTTTATCATACTTAATTATTTCTGGGATTAATCTTTGAGCTAATGTTCCACCATCAACAATACTTACACTATTTAAAGAAGAAATGAACTCATATTTTTCATCTAAGTAATGAATAAAATGAGCCCCTATTCCTTCATCTTGGAATAGGATATTTCCTATTCCTAAAATTAATATATTCATTTGTTAGTGCTTTTCCTCTTTGTCCCATCTATAACCAGAGATTATAGAATCCATAGCACCACTCTTACCATAAATAGAATTAAATACAGCAAGATAAACATGAATAGGTAAAAAGATTATAAATATCCACATAAAAATGTGATGTAATTCTCTAACCATTGCTAATCCACCAAGCATAACTTCCATTGGTCTTAAAATATCATATAACATTCCACCTAAACCATCATGATAAACATGAATATAAAGAATTAAACCTGTTAATGAAATCACAATTACTGAAGCATATATTCCAACATATGCTAAAAACTGTAATGGATTATAAACACCTTTTCCATGAGGGTGCTTACTAATCAACAAATAATAACCAATTTGTTGAATCCAAACTTTGGGATTAATAAAATCCCAAAATGAATTTCTTTCAACTTTACTTTGCTTATCAAAGATAAATAAATAAAACTTTCCAATTGTCACTGAGATTAATAGAAATCCAAAAATAACATGCCACGATCTAAAAAGTGCATTTAAAAAATTTATTGGTTCCCCACCTGTCTGAGATGGAGAGATAAATGGATAAGCAATATAAAAACCTGTTGCAGTTAATATAACAATTGCTAAGGCTCTTACCCAGTGAGTTATTCTAAGCCAAGTAGAAAACTCATAATGTTTTTTAATCATAATATGCTCCTAACAGCTACTTCCATAAACAGGATCTACTTTGTATACACCTAAATCTTTCCCTTTTGTATCCATAACATGAACAGCACATGCAATACAAGGGTCAAAACTATGAATAACTCTAATAATTTCTAAAGGTTGAGTTATATCTTTAACTTTCATTCCCACTAAATTTGATTCATAAGGACCTTTTTGACCTCTTGAATCTTCAGGACCAGCATTCCAAGTTGAAGGAACAACTGCTTGATAATTAGAAATTACTCCATTTTCAATTCTTACCCAATGAGAAAGCATACCTCTTGGAACATCACCAATGAATCTTCCTTTATACTCTTTATTTTTATCAATTTTATAAGGAGCACAAGTTTCTTGATCTACTTTTAAGTTCTCAATTAAAGTTGTAAAAGTTTCTAAACCATTATCTATAATAGCTTTTGTTTGTAATGCTCTTGCAGCAGTTCTTCCTAAAGTAGTAAATAATGCAGCAGTTGGTAAACCAGTTGCTTCTAAGAATTCATCAACAACTTTTTTGATTTTTTCATTTCCACTTGCATATGATACTAGTACAGATGCTAAAGGACCAACTTCCATTGATTTACCATCATATCTTGGAGATTTAATCCATGAATATTTTCCTGTTTCATCAATAGATTTTGAAGCAATATCTTCACCATCAGGACCAACAGTCATTCTTTCATGCATTCCAGTATATTTAGGATTTGTTTTCCCATCATAAGGATGTAAAGGTTCATTATCTTCATACCAAGAGTGAGTTGCTTCTTCTGTAATTAAGTCTTCATTAATAGGATGAACAGTTGAAAGGTCCCCATTCATAATAATTCCACTATCAAATAAATATTCAGTTCTATTTAATTGCATCTCTTTATGAGACATAAAATTCATAGTCCCAGCTTCACTTGTTACACTTGGTTCTTTTGCATAAGCCGCACCTGCCATAAGAACATCTGCGTAATATGCATTTTGAATGAAGTCTGAAACTTCTTTGTATTTAGTTAAATATTCACCCATTCTTGAAGGATCCATTAAATCCATAATACAAGTAACACCACCTACTGTTAAACTTTGAGGATGGGGTTGTTTACCACCAAAAATAGCCATAAGTTGAGCGGCAGTTCTTTGGATTTCTAAAGCTTTTAAATAATGTGATGCAACAATTAAGTTTTGCTCAGGAGTTAAATTAAATGTTTCATGTCCCCAATATGCATTTGCAAAAGGTCCTAGTTCACCTTTATCAACAAAGGCTTTTAATTTATCTTTCACCTTAAGTAAATCACCTTCACCTGCAGCAACTGGATATTTTGTATATTTAAATGCTTCTTTAGCAGCAGCAGCTGGATCTGCGGATAATGCAGAAACAATATCACACCAATCTAGTCCATGCAAATGATAAAAATGCACAGGATGATCATGCATAAAAAGTGCTTGATTCATTAAAGATCTCGTTAATTTAGCATTTAAAGGAGGAGTGATTTCAAGTGCATCTTCAACAGCTTCAATTCCTGCTCTATAATGAGAATATGTACATACACCACAAATTCTTTGCATTAGAAAACCTGCATCTCTTGGATCTCTATCTTTTACAATAGTCTCTAATCCTCTCCATAAAGTAGATGAAGAAAAAGCATTTTGAATTACGTTGTTTTCATCAACTTCAACCTCAATTCTTAAATGTCCTTCTATTCTTGTAATCGGGTCTACAATTACTCTTTTATTTGCCATTTTACTTCTCCTCTTCATCAATTGGGTTTTTGAATTTTGAAATTGCTGCATGTGCTGCAATTCCTATACCTGTCACTGCAAGTAATCCTGTACCAATTCTATCAGCAGTTGCATCAGCACCAAGTCCACCAAATACAGTATTATATAATTTATCAGCTACTGGTTCTTCTAAAGGTCCCATAGTATCCCAGAAGTCAGGTTCAGAACAACCTATACATCCATGTCCAGCTTGAATTGGCCAAGAAGTGTGTTGATTAAATTTATTTTTAGAACAGTTATTAAAAGTATATGGTCCTTTACAACCAACTTTATATAAACAATAACCTTTTTTTGCACCTTCATCACCATATTGTTCAACAAACTCACCAGCATCAAAATGACCTCTTCTTTCACATAAATCGTGAATTCTTAGCCCATATGCCCATTTTGGTCTATTATACGCATCTAAAGAAGGAAGTGTTCCATAAAGAATAAAATGTAAAAGTGATCCTACAATATTTTTTTCACTTGGAGGACAACCTGGAACATTAATTACACTCTTATCAGTAATTTTTGATAATGCAACAGCACCTGTTGGATTTGGTATTGCAGCTTGAACTCCACCAAATGAAGAACATGTACCAATAGCAAATATAGCTTTTGCATGTTTAGAAGCAACTTTTGCACTATGTTCTCCTGTATTTCCATGACCACCAATTGTAAGGTAAAAACTATTTTCACCTTTTGGGATACCACCTTCAACCATTAAGATATAATTACCTTTATGTTTCTCAATTGCGTGTTCTAGATTATGTTCTGCTTGCCATCCAGCACTTGCCATTAATGTTTCATGATATTCTAAAGAGATATAATCAAATATTAAAGAGTCAATTGTTGGTGCATCTGTTCTTAATAATGATTCAGAACAACCAGTACACTCTGCCATATGCAACCAGATAATTGGTAGCCTATCACTAAGTTCTGCAGCTTTCGCAACTAATGGAGTGAAATTTCCTGGAAGTGCAAGCATTGCAGTAACTGCTGTAGCCCACTTCATAAAATCTCTTCTATTTATACCTTTTTCTTCTAATACTTCAGGTATAGTTTTTGTTTCATCTAGCTTAGGTAATTTTTCTAAGTCATCTAAACGTTTAGACAATTTTTCAAATAAATTTAAATCTTTCACTTATTTTCCTTTCAAGATATAAATGTATATTCATTCATTATACTATTATAGATAGACTGTTTTTAACTCTATAGTAAAATATTTAGAATGAATATTCATTTCTAAATGCTTACTTAAATACTACAAAACTTAAACTTAACTTTTAATAAAAATTTAATGTTCTTTTGATATTTATTTATAAAAAATAATGCTAATAAATATTATAATTTTTAATTATAGTTAAAAATTAAAAAAATAAGATTATATAGGTGTTTTTGAGGTTTTATTACATATATTTTTTATATATAAAAATGTTAATATTTATAATTTTTATTAATAATCTAAAGGATACTCTTTTGAAATTAATATATTGAGATTTTTTTGAGATTTTTCAATCTTCGACAATAAAATAGAGTTTGAAAACATATCACCACATAAGACTAAATCTTTAGCATTTAATTCAGAATTTATTTTTAAAATATTCTCACAAATAAAATCTGATAAACTATCATAAAATGAGTATGCTAATAAACTATTTTCAACATCTGCCATTTTATAGCTCATAATACTTTGAATGACTTTTCTATAATCTAAATAGTTTTTACCATCAATTTTTATTAAATGCATATCTATTTGTATTGCATTTTTTCCTTCATATGAAAGAGCTATATCTTCAAAGTGATTATAGTTTTTTATTCCCATTATATAAGATAATAAGTTTAAAATTGTCTGTAAACCATTTAAATTTTCATTTATAAATTCTTTGTTAAAATTCTTAGAAAATTTATTTATATAATTTTCAATTAAACGCTTAGCATTTTCATCAATATTTTTTATATCTTCAAGACAATTATCAATATTATTCATAAGCTTAGGAATATTAATGACATTTTTTTCTCCAAGTGAAGGAACATTTATTTTTATTGCAGAATCTTCATTTTTATAAGAAAGGTATATTCCAATTGAAGCAGTATCAATTTTATTAAATTGGGATAAAACAGATCTATAAACAGAACCATACTCTTCAATATAATCCTTACTTGATATTACTTTTCTTTTTAATCGATAATCATATTTAGGGAAAAGTCCCTTTTCTCCACTTACAATTATATTTTGATTTTCTAAATATGTAACTTTTAAAGCCTCTTGATAAACTTCATCATTTACATAAAGTAAATAATTAATTCCTACATCTTTTAAAGCTTGTGAAAAAAGAACTGTTTCTTTATCATCTGCAATTTTTGCATAAATAAATTTAGTATGAGAATATTCTGATTTTAGATTCTGGGAATCTTTAAATCTCAATTTAACAAGAGGTCTTTCAATGGAACAAAGTAATTCTATATCTTTTTTAGAAACATAAACTAAGTTTGATAGCTTATTAATATTAGTAATCAAAAGTTTAACTTCATAAGCTTTTGCTTCAAAATATTCTCTATTTTTCATAGAAGGAAGAAATAAATCTTTTAAGCCATTATGAGTTTCAAATCTTGAAATGCCGCCTTTTTTTATCTTATTTATATCATTTGAAAAGTCAATGTTATTGCTAGAGATAATATTAACTATTTCATCATTTGTTAATAAAGAAAGGTTTATCTTTATTTCTTTATCTTCTAATTCTTCATTTTCATCAAAATCAAAAGATTCTAGAATAGTTGTATTTGAAAGAAAGACTGATAAGGGTAATTTTTTTTCTAATAATTCAAAAAAATATTTAATTTTTTCTTCACTATCATTACAATATATAATAATAAAATTTTTATACATTCTAGCTTCAATTGATGCATGTGATTCAATAATTAAACTATCAATAATATGCTTAAAATAGAAGTTTGTTGAACAAAACTCTACTTTATATATTAATTCCATTTGATCTCTTCCTTTTAAGTATTTGTTATTATAACTAGCTATTTACTTAAGGGCAATTATTTTCAAATGATTTTTGATTTTTTTTATATTATGATACAAATAGACTCAATTTCTTTAATTTTAGAACTAATTATAATATTTAAAGTCCATTTATTTTTAAAGCATTTAATTTTAAATCAATGTGTTGTACAAACAGAACAAACATCAAAACTTCTTAATACAATTTTGGCTTTTTCTATTGAATGATTACCAATTATTGCTTTTTGAGCAATAGATAAATTTTCTTTACTCCCTGGTCCTAAATTCCAGACTGTTGGTGTTATTACATTATAACTATCAATTTTTCCTTTTTTTATAGAAAGCTCATGTAATAAAGAACCTCTACATGCTTCTACAACAGAAGTAGCTTTAGCATTATCAATATCTTTTAACTGTATTTTGGGATTGATAAATGACTCTTCACTTATATCAATCTTTTTTATTAGATTTTTTGTTGAATAAAGAAGGTGGGCTAATTCATCCATTCTTGCCATTACTCTAGTTAAAACTGAATCATCATAATTTTTATGAATCTCTTTTATAAATTTTCTATTTTGAACAACTGCTCTTGATAAAGGTCCTGTTTCATAAAAACTCTCTTCATAAGTAACGTTTTTTGCCCAACCAAAAGCATCACTTGTATCTTTTAATTTATCAATATTATAGGTATATTGAGTATCTTCTTTTATACTCTCTAAGTTTAATTTGTGAGATATTCTTTTATTACTCTTTCCTTTTTTAAATAAATGAGACTCTCCTAAAACAATATGCCTATTATAACTTTTTCCAATTTTTTCTAAATCATTCTCTAATGAGATATTAATAAAATCTTTAAAATCTAAATCTATTTTTTCAAGATCACTTAACGTAGAAAAAGAAAGATATTGTTCAATATCAAGACCTATAAAATCTTTTTCAAAAAACTTAATTGTATTATCTAAATAGTTTTGCATAGTAGTTAAATCTAAAAGAGTTGGATCTGAAACAACTCCCCCTGGAATCATATAAGAAGTATGTGGCCATTGCCCTCCTATAATTGCTAAAGATTTTATTGTTTCACTAGCAACAGATGATGCTCTTAACCATTTTTCACCTTTTAAAGGAGAATAAGCTTTAAAATCTTTTTTTGATAATGCAGTAACATCAGGCATAATGAACATATAAAACCATTTAATATGGGAATCTATAATCTCTATATTTAAGCCTATTTCTCTTAAAAGTTTAGCTTTTTTTGTAATTGTTAATTTTTCACCTATATTTTCATAAATATTTTCTAAGGCATCAACTGTTGTTTTTAAATGTGCTTGTCCACAAATTCCACAAATTCTTGGAGTGTAGATTAAAGCATCTAGAGGTGCTTTATTTTTTAACATAAACTCAAAACCTCTAAAGTTTAAAAATTCTATTCTTGCATCACTTATAATATCATTATCCCAAGAGCAAACAAGTTTTGCTTCCCCCTCAATTCTCTCAACAATATCAACAGTTTTCATAATAACCTTTCAATTAGCAAATGAATTTTATCATATTTTCAATAATAGCCATATATTTTAAGCTAAACTTTTAAGATTAGTATCAAACTATTTGTATATAATCCCAAAATGAAATTAATTATAATTACCCTATTAACAATTAATCTTTTATTTGCATCCACATTAAAAGATTTAGATATTACTGATGATGATTTTTTAAAGATATTACACTCTAGTAAAAAAAATTATATCTTAGATAGAATAAATGATTTGATACTTTTAAAAAAATCTTTAAAAAATATTGATGATGATTTTACAAAATTAAATGCAGTAAATGATTATTTTAATGAATATAAATTTACTTCTGACCTAAAAATATATAATAAAAATGATTATTGGGCCACTAGAAAAGAGTTTATTTTTCAAGGCAGTGGAGATTGTGAAGATTTTGTTATTGCTAAATATTTTACACTTCTAGAAACAGGTATTGATGAAGATAAATTATCACTTTTACATAACATTAGAAAAAATGAGTATCATTTAGTTTTAGCTTATCAAGAAGACCAATTTTCAGATGTATTAATTTTAGATAATATTAAAAAAGATATTTTACCTTTAACAAATAGAAATGATATATTAGTTTTATATACTCTTAAAACAATTGATTTAAAAGAAGATATAGAGTTAACAACTGATTTACAAAATCTTAGCAATTATAAATGGACTGAAATCTATTTAAAATCTAAAAGAAAAAAAGAAGTACAAGTATCAGTCAATTAATTTTTTATGAAGTCTTTCAATTTTAAATGTCTTTGCAATTCCTGTTAATGATAAATATGCCCTTTTAGGAACACCAAAAGGTACCTCATGAGGAATACCAATATTTTTTTTAGTTTCTAGCATATTATCTCTAGGGAAATCAAATTCAGTACATCCAATGCAAGGCATGCCTACTCTTGTTTTTGTATTAACATCATTCCATAAAATTTTATTACAATTAGAATGAGTCATAGGGCCTCTACAACCTTGTTGATAAAAAAGACAACCTTCTTTATGTCCAAAACTCTCAGCCTCAATTTTCCATTCAAAATATTCATTTCTTGTACATCCATTATGAGCTAAAGAAGAGTATAATTCTTTAGGACGACCTTGCTCATCTAAATTTATTTTTCCATAATCTTTTAAAGAAAAAAGTGTTTGGAGAATCCATTCAGGATGAACAGGACAACCTGTTAGATTAATTATTGCATGTTCTAAAGAAGAAGTATCTTTACTCTCTAAGAAATTTTCAATACCTTTAATATCACTATTTTGCTCAAATTTCGCATGTATCCCCCCGTAAGAAGCACAAGAACCAACAGCTATTAGATATCTTGTTTTTTTCATTAATTCATTTAATAAATCAGAAAGAGAAGTATTAGAAATAGAAAAGAATCTTTCATTTGAAGTAATTGCACCCTCTACTAAAACATAATCAATTTTAATATCTGACTCAAGTATTTTTTTTAAAGTTATATTCACAGTCAAAGAAGGATGATAAATCAAATCAAAACTATCTAAAAACAGTCTCATTCGATTATCATTTGCACTTAAAAAGGAGTGTGTATTGCCATTACAAGTTACGGCTTGAAACCATACTACCTTTGGCTTTATTTTTTTATGAATCCTCATACTTTAAGGCTCTATAAATATTCTCTGCAACAGCATCAGAATAAGTTAAAATATCTTTATCTAAAACTTTTTCTCCAGAAAGAAAAGCAAAGCCACCAAGTGATCCCATTAGCATTGCAAAAGCCGGGAAAAATTCTTGTTGTCTAAACTCTTTTTTAGCAGCCCCATCATCAAGTAAAATCATAACTTCTGTTACATATTCACTTACACATAAAAAACCTTCACAACCTTCTTGGAAAACCTCCCTATTTGATAAATAGACTCTTAAAAAATACTCTATTACTTCAGGAGATTTTTTTACACTTTCCATGTATTTTCTAGTAAAAATAAATATTTTTTCTTTTGAAGAAATATCCATTTGGTTAATTTCTTTAAGTTCAACAGCTAAGACATTTGTAGAGTATTTAATAGCATATTTTGCCAACTCCTCTTTGGATTTAAAGTAGTTGTACATATTACCAACACTCATTTTCATAGATCTAGCGATATCAGGTATTGTAGTATTATAAAAGCCATTTTTTGAAAAAAGTTTCAATGAGTTTTCAATAATATTATTCTTTTTTTCTTCTTTTGCAGACAAGATTTATCCTTTTTATGGATTTTATTAATTTCTAAATTATTATAGTATTAAAAGAATTAATTATAAATGAATACTCATATATCAAATAAAGATTATTAAAGTTTTAAAAAGAAAAACCTAAGCTTTTAAAAGCTTAGGTTTATATATATTAAGAGTGTACTAAGTTAGTTAATTCATCACCACTTATTTGGTGGAAGTTTAAGTATTTATAAATATCATCTCTTTTTTCAGGAGTGATTTTTTTAGGTACCATGTCAAGGTATTCTTCTTTTGTAGGAAGACGTCCTAGAAGTGATGCTAATGCAGCAACTTCAGCAGAACCTAAATAAACTTGTGAATTTTTTCCAAGTCTGTTATCAAAGTTTCTTGTAGATGTACTAAATACAACTGCACCTTGACCAACATTTGCTTGGTTACCCATACATAAAGAACAACCAGGGATTTCTAATCTAGCACCTGCTGCTCCAAATATTGAATAATAACCTTCTTCAGTTAATTGTTGTTGATCCATTTTTGTAGGTGGAGCAATCCATAATTTAGTAGGAACTGGACCTTCACCTTTTAAAACTTCACCTAAGGCTCTAAATAATCCAATATTAGTCATACAAGAACCAACAAATACTTCGTCGATTTTATCAGTAAGTCTTTTGGGATCAGCTAAGATATTTGTTAATGTATCAACATCATCTGGATCATTAGGACAAGCTAATAATGGTTCAGTGATTTCATTTAAATTAATTTCAATAGTTGCTAAATACTCTGCATCTGCATCTGGTTGAATTAATTCTGGATTAGCAATCCATTCTTTCATTTTATCAGCTCTTCTTTGAAGCGTTCTAGCATCTTGATAACCCTCTTCAATCATTTTTTCGATTAAAGCAATGTTAGATGATAAGTACTCAATAATTGGTTCTTTATCTAATTGAACAGAACAAGCTGCTGCTGATCTTTCAGCTGCTGCATCTGATAATTCAAATGCTTGTTCAACTTTAAGTTTTGGTAAACCAGAAATTTCAATTACATTTCCAGCAAAAATATTTTTCTTACCTTTTTTCTCAACAGTTAATAAACCATCTTGAATAGCTTGGTAAGGAATAGCATTAACTAAATCTCTTAATGTAATACCAGGTTGTAATTCACCTGTAAATTTAACATGTACAGATTCAGGCATTGTTAAAGGCATCATACCTGTAACACTTGCAAATGCAACAAGACCAGAACCAGCAGGGAATGAGATACCAATTGGGAATCTTGTATGAGAATCTCCACCAGTACCTAC
>JBFHGG010000011.1:0-46736 GCA_041583235.1 Halarcobacter sp. | reverse complement strand
GGTCCTAAAGGGGGTCCAGGTATGCAAGAAATGCTTGCACCTACATCTTTAATCATGGGAATGGGAATGGGTGATACTGTTGCACTTATTACTGATGGTAGATTCTCTGGAGCTACTAGAGGAGCTTCAATTGGTCATGTAAGTCCTGAGGCTGCTGAAGGTGGAATGATTGGATTATTAGAAGATGGAGATATTATTAACATTGATGTTGATGCATATCTTTTATCAGTTGATTTAAGTGATGAAGAAATAGCTAAAAGAAAAGCTAACTTTACTCCACTTAAAAAACCACTTACTTCAAAATGGTTAGGACAATACAGATCACTTGTAACAAATGCAAGTTCTGGTGCAGTTTTAAAAACTGACCTTTAAAATTAAAAAAAGAGGGGAATTAAAACTCACCTCTTTTTTAAATATTTACTAAGACTGAATAATCTTTGGTTTTATAAAGACATTGATTGGTTTTAAAACACCTTTATATTTTTCACCTGGAACTTCTGGAGAATGCCACGCGCCTTGACATATAACGACAAGATCATCTCGTACTTCTTCTGTAATATGAGCAGCAGCTAAAACTTCCCCTTTATAATTGAATACTCTTATGATATCAACAACCTAATTAATAATACTTACAAAGTATAATGAGAGTATAATTATTTATAAAACTATTCAAGACTGATTATATTTCATAAAATGCAATTGAAATTTTTTATATAATTAATATGTAAATATATGATTTAATATTATCGATATATAATAATAATTATAATAAAATAATTTATCATAATCAAAAGGCAATTCTATGGTAAGACTATTATTATTATGTTTGATTTCAATATTTACTTATGCAAATGAACTTGATAACTTACTTGATGATTTTGCAGAAGAAAATGATTTATCAAATGAAACAAAGATAGAGAAAACAGGTTCAACAGAACTTACAGTATATACAAGGCAAGATTTAGACAAATTAAATTACCAGTCACTAAAAGATATTTTAAGTATGCAAAGATTTTTTACTTATAGAGAAGGAAGAACAGGGTTAACGGATTTAATTCCTTCTGAGCCATCAGCTATAGGTAAGGCAGGACAACTTATTAAGATTTCAATTAATGACCATGAACTTGCATCTTTAGAATATGATTCATTAATAAGTTTAATTGGAAATATGAAATTAGATTTTATTGATCATATTGAGATTTATCAAGGGCCACCATCTTTTGCCATAACAGCAACTCCCTCTTTAGTTTCAATAAAACTATATTCAAAAACGCCTAGTAGAGATAATGGAAATAAGATTGGAGTTATAAGTGATAATTACGCTTCAAGTCATGTCTATTTTCACACAGCAGATAATGAACAAAAACTAAAATATTTTATATACGTAGCCAATGAAGATAATAATAGAGAAAGCATCACAAGTGATTTAACTGATTTAAGTAGAGATGAAGAAAAAAAACATATTTTTGGTACATTTGAATATGATGAACATGAATTTTTCTTGCAATATATAGATGAAAATCAAGATGGTTTTTTAACAAATAGTTATGACTCAACTCCTATAAAAGATGATATGGAATTTAAAATATTCAATTTTGGTTATAAAAAAAAGTTTTTATCTGATGATTCATTAGAATTAAAAATATCTTATGACCAAACAAATAAAAATATTGATTTTATGGATGATAATCCAGTAACGGGACAAACAACTAGTAACTATACAACAAGTTCTGCACTCTCATCTGGACTAATAACAGACACTTCAACAATTGGCTATTTATCTTCATTACCAGGAGCAACACCATTAACAGTTTCAAATAGCGGTATTTACGGTGAACAATATCAATCTAAAGATAAAGTATTTTCAATTAAGTTAAATAAAGAATATTATTTTAAAAATCATGACATTTTAACAGGAATATCTTATTTAGATAAGAGTCTTGATTTTAGTAAAAAACAATATATCACCTCACTTGGTACGATTGCAATAAATGGTATACAATTTATAAGTTATGATGAAATATTCGAAACTCAAAATATTCCTAATTATTTAACTTCTCAAAAATTATATAATATTTTTATTGAGGACAGTTATTCATTAAATAAAAATAATACCATATCTCTTGGTGCAAAAATAGAAAGAGAAGAAAACTCTTTTTATGATGATGAGACTCTATTTTCATGGAGAATTTCACACAATTATGAAAAAGATAAATGGAGTTTTCAAACATATTATACAGATGGAATGGCAAATAAAGTTGGATCAACAAGAAGTTCAAATAAGCATATAAAAAATGAAAGATTTATTACTATGGGGCATTCAACAACGTATAAAAATAACAATTTTAATGCTAATTATCAAGTCACACATGTAACTGTAAAAGATTTGATTTATCTTAATTCTTCAAATATCCTAGAAGATTATAATATGTCAGAGGATTATATTATACTTCTTAATTCTCTAAATTTTAAGTATGCTTTTAATGCTTCTAATTCCTTGATGATAGAAACATGGAGACAAGATATTGATATAAAAGAATACAATTTAAAAAATTATATTAATGGTGTTAATTTAAGACTAATTAATGATTTTGAGAGTATTACTTTTGTAAATGAACTTATACTATTAAACCCAAAAAAGAGTATTACTAATATGGAAGATGATATACAATTTAATACAGGCATAACTTATAAATATAATAAGGATTTAAGTTTGTTTTTTAAGGGTGAGAATGTTTTTGATATGAGGAAAGGATATAAATATTTAAACTACGAAAATGGAACAAGTTCAATAAGTGGTATTGATGAAAGATATATAATAGGAATAGAGTATACATTCTAATGAAAAAAGTTCTTTTTTTTATTTTTTTATTTATTAGCATACTTTTTAGTGCTTCTAGTGAATCAAAGATTATAAGCTTAATTTTTAATTCATTATTTAAGGGCAAAGAAATACTAATATATACAAACAGTAAAGAAAAACAAAAAATAATTACAGAAGCAGGATTTATTTATACTTATTCATGCAAGGAAGCTAGTATTGCATATATATCTGATTATTCAGAAGAGTGTAAAAACAAACCATTTTTTACAGATAATTACCGTTCATTTAAAGAAAATCCAAATGCTATTGGAGCTTTTTATTGGAAGAAAGGAAGACCTAATATACTTTTTTTAAAACCTCGTCTTAAATCTTTTAATTTAAAGCTTCCTAATCAATTAGTAAAGTATCAATTGGAAGAACTATGAAAAATTCATTAAAATATATTTTAATTCTAATTTTTAGCATATCTGTAATCTTCTATCTTAAACTAAATATTGACCAAACAATTAAAGAGGTTAAAAAGGAGTTTGATAATAATGAAATATACGTTCTTAAGTCATTTACAAAAAATATTACTAATACAATTACTGAGCAAACATTAAATAAAAATTTATTTGACTTTTTAAAAAACAATGAAGAGATAAGGAAAAATTTAGAAAAAAATTTAGAAGTTATTCTTAGTAAAAAATATAAATATGCTTATGTTTTGTATAAAGATGAAAATGATAAATTCAAAATATTATTAGATGGTTCTAAAAAAGAAAAATCTTTTTTTAATGAACCTTTTAATGTAACAAATCCTAAGTGGCAAGAGGTGTATAATAAGAAAAAAGCAATATTCTTTAAAGAAGATGAAATTGAGTCTATTTGGATGACATATGCCCACCCAATAATAGTTAATAATAGTGTTCAAGGTATATTAGCTATTGACTTTTCCACAAAAGAGATAGAAAAAACATTATCTTATTTTCTTCCTTTACAAAATATTTTAGAAGATGCTTTAAAAACTGTAATTTTTGCAATTATTGCTTTATTATTATTTATGTTGTTATGGTTTACTAAAAATAAAGAGTCCTTAAAACATCAACAATCACTAAAAGATCGTGAAGAATTCTACAAAACTGTATTAGATAGTCAAACAAATATGGTATTAATATTAAAAAATCATGAAATTATTGATGTTAATAAATATTTTTTAGAGTTCTTCAATATTAACAGTATTGAGGAGTTTAATAAAAAATATAGCAATTTTAGTAATACTTTTGAATATTTAGATAAGGCTAAATCAAATAAAATTAAACAAAATGAGTCTATTAATAACTTATTAAAAGTCAAAATAAAAGATTCCATTTTTAACATGATAGGGAAAACAGTACAATACCAAAATGAAGCAATTGATATCTTTGTTTTAAATGATGTTAGTAAAATAGAAAAAGCAAAAAATAATGCGTTTAAAGCAAATAAAGCAAAATCTGAGTTTTTGGCAAATATGTCCCATGAAATTAGAACACCTATGAATGCAATTATGGGATTAACTGAACTTTTATTAAAAAGTAACTTAGAAAAAAAACAAAAAGATTATCTTAATAAAATTGAATCTTCAACAAAATCATTATTAACAATAATAAATGATATTTTAGATTTTTCTAAAATTGAAGCGGGTAAATTAGAGTTAGAGTATGAAAGCTTTAGAGTATATTCTTTAGTAAATAAAATTTCTCAGCTTTTTGGAAAAAACAAATACTTTAAACATGTAGATTTTGAAATCATAGTAGATAAAACTTTACCTGAATGTTTTGTAGGAGATATAGTTAGACTTGAACAAGTTGTAATAAATCTTCTAGGAAACTCATTTAAATTCACTCAAAAAGGTACTGTGAGCCTATATATAAATAATATAGCAAATCAAAATTCAAAGTATAACTTATCTTTTAAAATAAAAGATACAGGAATTGGTATAGAAAAAAATAAAATCAATACACTATTTGAGTCCTTCACACAAGCAGATACATCTATTACTAGGAAATATGGTGGTACAGGACTGGGATTAAGCATAACAAAAAAAATAATTGATATGTATAAGGGAGAAATAAAAGTAGAGAGTGAAATTGATAAAGGAACAACATTTACTGTTTTATTAAATTTAGAAGTGGATGAAGATTGCAATATTAAAAAAGAGATTTACGATGAGCATAATATAATGAATTATATAAATTCATTCAAAAATGTAAATATATTAATTGCAGAAGATAATCTAATTAATCAAGATGTTATTCTAGGTTATTTAGAAGAATTTGAATTTAATATAACAATTGCAAATAATGGAGAAGAAGCAATAAATAAATTTAATAAAGAGATTGATTTAATTCTTATGGATGTAAATATGCCTAAAATAAGTGGATATGAAGCTACCAAAGAGATAAGAAAAATTTCATCTGTACCTATTTTAGCTTTAAGTGCGAATGCTAGAGGTGAAGATTATAATATAAGTCTAGAAATGGGTATGAATGCACATATTGCAAAACCTATAGAATCAATAAAACTTTATACAACATTATTAAAATATCTTCCAAAAAATAAACAAAAAGAGATATCAATATTAAAAAAAGCACTTCCCAAAAAAAATGAATTTGTATATGACTTTAAAACCCTTAATCTTGAAAAGGTATTGAAGAACTTAAATAACTTTGAACTCTTTGATAAAATAATTAGAAAATTCTATGAGGAATATAAGAACTTTATTTATGATATTGAAAAACTTGAACCTAGTAAGCAAAAAGAGCTTATTCATAAACTAAAAAGCACTAGTGGGACAATTGGTACAGATCAATTATTTGAGATTGTGAATATATATTATTCAGAGTTGCAAAAGAATATTAATGATACTAAGAAACTTGAAAATATTAAAGTTCAATTAGAATTAGTTCTTCATGAAATAAAAAACTATATCAATACAAGAATAAGTTTTGATGAAAAAAATAGTGAACATAAAAATATCAATATTGATTCTTCTACTTCCAAGGAAATAACACTTGTTTTTGAAAATTTGAAAAAATGCTTAAAGAGAAAAAATGTAAAAGAGATAAAACAAGCAATCAAAAATCTAAATGCATTAACCTTAGATGAGAAAAATCATGAATTAAGAAAAGAAATCACAAAATTTATTGATAGTTACAGTTTTATGGAAGCTTTAAAAATACTTGAAAATAAGGATAAATAATGGAACTAACAGAATTAATAAAAAAAACAAAAGCTTTAAATATTTTATATGTTGAAGATGATGAAATTCTAAGAATAACCACAATTTCAATATTTGAAATTTTTTTTGATAATATATTTGTGGCAACAAATGGAATGGAGGGACTAGAGGTATTTGAAATAAATAAAATCGATTTAATTATTACTGATATAAATATGCCTATTATGAATGGAATAGAGATGTCTAATAATATTAGAACAAAAAATCAAACTGTGCCGATTTTTGTCACAACAGGATATAGTAAAGATGATATTACTAAGGAATTAAATTTTAAGGAAAACAATATCAATGGTTGCATTTTTAAACCTATTCAACTAGAACAATTAGTAGAAGAATTAGAAAAAGTAACTTTATAATGAATATTTATTCATCTTAATTATCATAAAGATACAAGTTTCAAAAAATAGTAATTGAACTCCACATTAAATCCACTTTGTATTAACCATATATTTACGTTTAGATAATATAATTCTTTTATCATATATTAAAAAGGACGGAAACTATGACTAAGAAATCACTTATAATTGTTGCACTTCTTGCCACAAATATTTTTGCAAATAATATAAATTTCAATATGGCAGAAAAAAATATTGAAAGAGCTGCACCTAATAAATCTAATCAAATATTATCTTTTAATGATAGTGTAAAAGAACCAATGAAATCAGTTGTAAATATTGCAGCAAAAAGAACTGTTTCTTCAAATGCAGGGAATATTCCCTCACAAATGTTTAATGATCCCTTACTAAGAAGATTTTTTGGAGATCAATTTAATGAGCAATTTAAACAAAATAGAATTCAAAGATCACTGGGTTCTGGAGTTATTATTTCAAAAGATGGATATATAGTTACAAATAATCATGTAATTGAAAATGCAGATGAAATTACTATTACAATAGCCGATAATACAAAAGAGTATAATGCAAGAGTTATAGGTAAAGATTCTGATTCTGATTTAGCAGTTATTAAAATAGAAGGTTCAAATTTTGATGCTATAGATTTTGGATATTCTGAGAATTTGAAAGTTGGAGATTTAATTTTTGCAATTGGAAATCCATTTGGAATAGGAAGTACTGTAACACAAGGTATTATTTCTGCTTTAAATAAAGATAATGTAGGAATAAATAGATATGAAAATTTTATTCAAACAGATGCTTCAATTAATCCAGGAAACTCAGGTGGTGCATTAGTTGACAGCCGTGGTGCATTAATTGGAATTAATAGTGCCATTATCACAAAATCTGGTGGAAATAATGGTATTGGTTTTTCAATTCCTGTTGCAATGGTAAAAGATGTTGTAAAAAAATTAGTTGCTGATGGAAAAGTAACAAGGGGTTATTTAGGCGTGGTTATTGATGAATTAAAACCAAGTCTTACAAAGCTATATAATCATAAAGAAGGAGCATTAATTTTAGATGTTGCAAACGATACTCCAGCATTTAAATATGGACTAAAAAGAGGAGATTTAATCTATTCAGTTAATAATATTGATATTAAATCTAGAAAAGATTTACAAAATGTAATTGCATCCTTTAAACCAGATGAAACTATTTCTATCTCTTTGGAAAGAAATAAAAAAGATATAAAACTAAATATTACATTAGGAAATAGAGCAGGACTAGTAACTTCAGAAGCTAATAATGGTCAATTCTTAGGAGGACTTTTACTTTCTGAAATCAATGCAAATATGATAAAAAGATTTAGACTAAGTTCAAATGTCTCTGGAGTTTTAATTACAGCAGTAGAGCCGAATTCTGATGCTGAAAAAGTTGGTTTTCAACCAGGTGATGTTATTATTCAAATAGAAGATTTAGAAATAAAAAGCTTTGCAGATATGCAACAAGCTATTAGAAAATATAATAAACAAGATAAAAGAATATATGTAAATAGATATGGTCAAACTATTCTATTAGCAATAAAATAAAGAGTGAATAAAGGATAAATAATAGTACAAGTACTAATGATAGAAGATGATTTAGAATTAGCTCAAATCATCACTGATTATCTATCTTCATATGATATCGAAGTAACAAATACAGATAGCCCTTATAACGGGCTATCTATGCTAAACTTAAAAGATTACAAACTTCTAATTTTGGATTTAACCTTACCAGAAATTGATGGCTTAGAACTAATCCCAAAAATTAGAGAAAAATCAGAAATTCCAATTATTATTTCAAGTGCTAGAGATGATATCTTAGACAAAGTAATGGGACTTGAAAGAGGTGCTGATGATTATCTTCCAAAACCTTATAATCCAAGAGAACTACAAGCTAGAATCAAAGCTATTTTAAAAAGAATAACTCCTCTTGAGAAAAAAGATGAAAATATTAAAAAAAGTGACTTTGATTTAAGAGAAGAAGATATGCAAATCTATTTCAAAGGTGAACTTTTAAATCTTACTTTAGCAGAATTTGATATTTTAAAACTTATGATTCAAAGAAATTCTGCAGTTATTGCAAGAGAAGATTTTATTTATACAAGTGACCATATTGAAGATGATTCTAGTTTAAAAAATATTGATGTAATGATTTCAAGAATTAGAACAAAACTTTCTAAAATTGATAACAGCAAAACTATTATTAAATCAGTTAGAGGAATTGGTTACCAACTTTTATGATAAGAAATATATCAATTTCAGCTTTTATCAATACTATTTTTATATTAGCATTAATTGCAATTTCAATAACTTTTGCAATTTTTATTAAGCTTGATAAGCAAAGATATAATATTACAATGCAAAAAAAATATGAATTGGTAGCTGAAAGTGTTATAAAATCTTTAGAGAGTAATCCAGGAAAAAGTGGAATAAAACTTATAATTGAACCTTTTAAAGTAAAAGAGATTGAAAATGATGATCTAAAATTAAAAATCATAAATAATGCAAAACCAATTTTGATGAGAAAATCATCATTTGGAATGTATAGAATTTTTAGCCTTGAAGAAACATTATATATTTATGTTCAAAAAGATGGCTACAATCTAATGCTACAAGATAGACAAAGCTATTCTTACAATCTTTTAATTATATCTCTAGCTATTGCTTTATCTTTAAGTATTATTCTCTCACTTTATTATATATTAAAAAAGAAACTAAAACCCCTACGAAAACTAAATGGTGAGATTAAAAAATTTGCCCAAGGTGATTTAAACGTAAAAATAAACTCTAATAGTAGTGATGAAATAGGAACCATTGCCAAAACATTTGGTGATGCCATAACTCATATAAATAATCAAACAAAATCTAAAGACCTTTTTATGCGAAATATGATGCATGAATTAAAAACACCTATTACAAAAGCTATGTTTATTGCTGAAACCTTAGAAGATGAGAAAAAAAGAGATATGCTACAAAAAGCATTTCATAGAATGGATGATATTATTAAAGAGCTTGCAATGGTTGAAAAACTTACCTCTAATAATACTTTTGTATATAAAGAGCTTACTTCATTTTTTAAAATATATAAAAAAACAATTGACATAACAATGATAAACACTGAGCAAATAACAGCAAAAATAAATGATTTTAATCTAAATGCAGATACTGCTATGTTATCTGTTGCTTTAAAAAATCTAATTGATAATGCGATAAAATTTTCAACTAATAAACATACAAGTATAAATGCAAATAAACATAGAATTGATGTTATTTCCCAAGGGGAACCTTTAAAATTTGACTTAGAATATTATACCGAGCCTTTTTCTCAAGAAGAGAAAAGAAGCGACGGCTTTGGTCTTGGTCTTTATATTGTAAAAACTATTGCAAATTTACATGATTATAAATTAATTTATAATCATCAAAAAGGCAAAAATATCTTCACTATTTTGATATCTTAACCTCACTCATTATTTCAAACCAATCTCTTTTAAAATGCTTTTTAATATATCTTTCTTTATGTGGGACTAAACATCCTGAACAATTTTGATGAATATAATCCTCACCAATATACTCTGCACCATCTTTAGAATCAATACCACAATAAGAGTAAACTGTTTTACCATCTTTTTTACTTACACCCTTATCATCAAATCTAAAATTTGGACATGCACATAAATAACAATTTAACTCTTCATAATCATGACACTTTTTATTATCTTTATATAAAGGACAAAAGTCATTCTCTTTTTCTACCATATTATCAAATCTAAAATACTCTATTACTTCATTATCTGATAAACTTTTTAATTTTTCCATTATTTTTGCATGTTTATTTCCATGCTCATTAAACCACTTTAAATATGTCATTTATACTCCAAACTATTAATTACTAATTTTTTATTTTTAAAAGGGTCAATAAAAGCCTTTATATCTTTAAATTCATACTTTAAAGGAAATCCAATGCTAGAACCTTTTGCAGTACTTTCTAGCTTATAAAAAGGCTTACCATTAATATATAAAGCTTTTTTATTCGGCAAAACCAATCCCATATTTACAACTACAAAAATATGCTTAGGAACAAGTACAAAATAAGCTTCATATGCTTTTGCATTTAAAAGAGAGATAAGTAAATTACTTTTATCATCACAATCTCCAAAATTCTGTTCTATTACATTTTTTCCACTTCTTGCTACAGATTCATTTATTTTATATGGTATGTTAGTTACAAGATCCAAAATACTCTGGACTTCACAAACTTTTGTTTCACATCCTTTAGTTAAATGAGAAGCTAATCTTTTTGTATAATCATCACTTCTTACTTGATTTACATAAGTTAAGCCTTCTATATCTATAAATTGATTTTTAACTATAAAAAAAGATTTATAAATAAAACCAAAAATAAAGATTAAAGAAAAAAGTGAAATAACAATTGATACATAATAAAGAGTTCTGCTTTTAAAAAGCATTAACAACCTTTCTTAAAATATTAACACTATCTTTTGAATTAACATAAATATTTATAAAACTATCATCAATAAAATCATATTTTAAACAATTAGAGATTTTAATATCTTTCTCTTCTAATTTAGCTTTAAACTCTTTTGCACTTATATTCTTTAATTTAATTAAAAGAGAATTTGTACTGCTATGATATAAAAAATCTAAATATTTACAAGAATGAAATATCTTTTCTAACTCAATCCTATTCTTAATATTTACACTATTTGATATTATTCTAAAATCTGTATTATTTAAAGATTCTTCTAAATAAAGCATATCAAAACTAGAGAGTTTATTTTCAGGTTCATATTTTCTTAAATTTTTTATATTTTCTATATTTGAAAAAACACTAGAAATATTTAAATTCTCATTTGAATAATATTTAGAAAAATCTTTAATAATATAAAGTTTTTCATACTCTTCTAAATATTTAATTGTCGAATCTTCAGCACAAAAATCGAGTAAACTCTCATCAATAATAATACTTGCATCTTTTGAAAGCCAATATAAAAAAAGTTTCTGTAAATCATAATATGTTCCATCAAGATAAGAAGGATTTGCAAAAACTACTACACTTTTTTCTTTTATAGGTAAAAAAAGATTTTCAAAACGATTAATTAATCTTAAATCATAATCTAAATTTGTAGCTGCTTTTTTATACTCAAGACTACAAGGTGAATATAAAAAGCAATATTTTAAATCTAAAAATTTTAGTATTGAATAAATTGTTGAACTATAACCATTAAAAAGTTCAATCTGCTTTTCATTTACCTTATATCTTTTTTCTAAAAGCTTTAATAAGTTTGAATAAGAGCTTTTTTTTAAACTATGAACCTTATTGTAATCTATATTTACATTTGGTTTTAAAAAATTTATTTCACTTGAAAAATCTCTCATCTTACTCTATAAACTTAATAAGTTTTTTATTCCTACAAAAATAATTTGTGCTGAAAGTGCTGCTAAAAAAAGTCCTGTAAATTTTGAAATAATTAATAAACCTTGTCTTCCTACTGCTTTTTTTATTATATTAGAATAATAAAGCATAATTCCAACTACAACAACAGCTGCAACTAAGGCTAAACTTCCAATAAAAAGATCAGGCAAAGTTTTAAAGCTAGCTCCCAAAACAAATAAAATACCAATTGTACCTGGGCCAATTATAACAGGGACGGATAAAGGAACAACTGCTAAATCCAAGACTGATGATTTATTTTCTATTGTTTTTGTTTCTTTATTTCCACGTACTAGCTCAACTGCCGTTAAAAAGAGTAAGGCCCCTGCTCCAATTCTAAAAGCATCTAAAGTTATACCTAAAATAGAAAAAATATGGCTTCCAAAGAAAAGTAAAATAAGAGATATAATAATTACAGAACGTGTAACTTTAATAGCTAAAGTATGCTGTTCTTCTATTGTTGCATCATCTGTAAGAGTTAAGAAAACTGATACCACAAAAAAAGGTGTCATAATAAAAAACATTTTTAAAAATGTTGAGAAAAAAAGTTCCACGTATACTTCCTAAGATATTTAATTATTTTTTAGGAAGTATATCAAAATTATGGATAATTTATTAAAATCCTATTTAAAATATTTATTAACAATGGATAAAAACTCTTCTGCATTTTTATATCCAACAATTTGTGAAGCTTTAATCTCTTTATTTTCTTTATCCCAAAAAATTAAAGCAGGAGGACCAACTACAGAAAATCTTTTTTGCATAGCTTTATCATCATCTGTATTTTTAGTAACATCAGCTTTTAATAAAGTAAATTCACTAAGCTTTGCAAGAACTAAAGGGTCTTTAAAAGTAATACCTTCTAACTCTTTACAAGAAATACACCAATCAGCATAAAAATCCAACATTACAGGTTTTGAAGAAGCTTTAACAGCAGCATCTAATTCTGCATTTGTTTTTACATAATTCCATTTTAATTTACTTTGATCAACTTGTCCAAGAACAGTTTTTGAAGTAATTTCACTTAAAGGTTCTAAGGGATTTGTAGCACCACTTACCGCACCTACAAATACTAATACACCATAAATTAAAATCACAACAGTAATTAATCTTGCTATTATATGTTCAAATACTTTTAAATATAAAGCTGCACCTATTAATAATAAAGCCCATAAATACATAACTACAATAGAAGGTAAAACTCTATCTAACATCCAAACAGCAACTGCAAGCATTACAATACCAAAGATTTTTGATACAGAATCCATCCATCCGCCTGGTCTTGGCATATATTTTCCAGCTCCAAGTCCTATTAGCAATAATGGCGCTCCCATTCCTAAACTCATAACAAATAAAGCAGCTCCCCCAAGAATTGCATCACCTGTTTGTCCAATATAGACTAAAGCACCAGCAAGAGGAGGTGCTACACAAGGTCCAACTATTAAAGCTGATAAGAATCCCATAATTGCAATTCCTACAATACCTTGTTTCTCTTTCCCTTCTGTTGTTTTATTAACTCTGTTTTGTATACTTTGAGGAAGTTCAAGCTTAAAATATCCAAACATTGAAAAAGCAAGAGCTACAAAGATTAAAGAAAATACTACTAAAACATAAGGGTTTTGAAGTGCAACTTGTAAATTTGCTCCAAATAAACCTGCTAATACTCCTGCTATTGTATAAGCAGCAGCCATTGCTAAAACGTATACCAATGAAAGGAAAAAACCTTTAGAAGCTGTAAGTGTTCCTTTATCCCCTGCTTTTACAATAATAGAAGATAAAATAGGAATCATAGGAAAAATACAAGGAGTTAATGAAAGTAATAATCCAAAACCAAAGAATGTAGCTAATATTAAAAGTAGGTTTCCATTTTTCAATGTCCCTGCAATCATATCTGTTTCATTTAAATCTAATTCCACTGATTCTGATTTACTTACATTATTAGCTGTAGTCGATGCTTCTAGACTCTTTTTATCATTATGTAAAGAAGAAGATGCAAAATCAATTGTTTCAGTATTGCTCATAGGTGCATAACAAAGGCCTGCTTTTGAACAACCTTGATATTGAACTTCAATTTCTACATTTGAAGCATTTGTTTTTGATTTAATTAATGAATATGGAATTTCAATATTTAAATCACCTAATTGAACTTGCCAAATTTCATACTCTTTTGCTTTTGGAATATTTAATTCTGCTCTTAAGTCAATATTTTCAGGCTTTGTAATTAAAATTTTTAATTTATCATCATAAAGATAGATATCTTTTCCTAAAGCCAATTTAAAAATTAATTTATCTTCTTTTTTTTCAAAGTTAGGCTTAAAAGCCTCTTCCGGTTCTAAAAAATTTTGTTCTATTGCAAAAGCAAAAACAGTAGTTAATAAAAGTAATAATATTTTTTTCATCATCTAATAAATACCTTATTTAAAATAATTAATTGAATTTAACGTCAATTCTTGTTTGTTTTTTATACCAATTTCTTTAGTAATTACTTTTCCATCTTTAATATATAATAAAGTAGGAAGAGATCTAACATTATACCTTTTTGCTAATCCCATATATTGATCAATATCAACTTTGAATACTTCCACATTTGAAGTTTTTTCTTTATCAAACTCAATTAAATTTTTTGCCAAAATTTTACATGGGGGACACCATGTTGCATAAAAATCTACAATTACATTCTTACCTTTAATTTTTTCATCAAAATTTTCTGAGTTCAAATGTTCAAATGCAAATAATGAAATAAAACTAAATAATAAAGTTATTAATATCTTTTTCATAAAAAAATCCTTTTAAGTCTGATATTATAGTAAAAAAATGTAAAGAGTTTGTTAATTCATACATATAAGAAATATGAAAAAAGAATTATAATTTTAAATTATATTATATTTAAAGTTTTTTTGATAAAATCTCATAATTTTTAGATAAAGGTTACTTATGAGTACATTAATAGATTTGCCAGCAAAAGATGTTGAAGAATTAATTGATAAAGGTGTTGTAATGATTGATGTTAGGCGTCCTGAGGAGTGGCAGCATACAGGAGTTATAAAAAATGCTCATAAAATGACTTTTTTTGATATGTTTGGAAATTGTGATGTTCCTTCATGGTTAGCAGACTTAGAAAAATTAGTAAAAACAAAAGATCAACAATTTATATTAATATGCGCACATGCAAATAGAACAAGAACTATTGGAAATTTTTTAATGCAAAACCATGGATATACAAATGTTGCACATTTAGCAGGAGGCATGGCTTATTGGACAGATGAAAATAGAGATGTAGTTTTTAGTTAAGAGAAAAGGCTTAAGCCTCTTCTTCTTTTTTCTTATTACTTGCTTCTTGTAAAACAGCAATTACTTCATCTAAATTTTCATATGGAATATGTGATTTCCATTCAATATCTTTACCATTTAATGAGATACCAATACTTACAATATCAGATGTTCCTTTTCCATATGGTTCACTCACATTTGAAATTGAAATTTTTCCTCTTTTTGTTCCATGTAATGCTAATGTTGCTAATTCTGTTGTTGCCATTTAATAATCCTTATTATTTTTAATTTATTTATTTTTACCAAATATAACTTTTATTCTCTTAAATTTCTCAAATTAAAGACTTAGGTTTACCTAGATAGTAACCTTGAAACTCATCTACATTTAAATCTTTTACAATATCATAAACTTCTTTTGAATGAATAAATTCTGCAATAACTGTGATTTTTAAAGATTTAGAGAACTCAACTATTGATTTAACCATTTGATATGAATTTTCATCTTCATTTATATTTTTAATTAAAGAACCATCAATCTTTATATAATCAGGTTTAATTTTTAAAATATGAGAGAAATTCGAAAATCCTGTTCCAAAATCATCAATTGCTATTCGTATACCTTTTCCCCTATATAAAAAAATAAAATCATCAAGAATTTCATAGTCTGAAATATTATCACTCTCTAAAATTTCAAAGATAATTTTTTTTCTTTGAATTTCACTTAATTTATTAACTTCATCTTTTATAAACTCATTAAATTCTATATTTAGAATATCTGCAAAAGACAAGTTTATTGAAATATCTTTCCCTATCTTATCTATATTTTCAAAAACTTTTTTTATACTTCTTTGATTTAATTTATAATATTGTTTGGTTTTTATAGCAACTTCAAAGAATGAGCCTGGAGACAAATAGTAAGGTTTATTATCTATTTCATCGTAAATTCTCATTAAAGATTCATATTTTATTATTTCATTATTTCTATTGTAAATTGCTTGAAAAAAAGGAATGACTCTATCTCTTTCTAAAGCTTCTTTTATTTTTTCTCGCCAATACATTGTTTTTTTAATATTATTTTTTGTATCTATCTCTTTATTGTAAACTAAATATTGAACCCCTAAAGATTTTGCATTCTTTAAAGCTATTGATGCACTTTTTAAAGGATCTATTTGAGAAATTGATGTGCCAATTGTAGTATAAATAAATAAATCAATATCTAGGCTATCAACATGAATCTCTTCTTTAAAAATATCATGAATCTCTTTTAAAAAATTCTCATAAGAGATAAACTTATGAATATTTACATCTTTAATTCCGAAAATATCAGAATCTAATCTATATAAAGAGACCTTCAGTTCTTTTGCAAATTTACTTAAAAGTTTTGTTACTTTTATTAGAATTTCATTACCTACTTCAAAGCCATATAGTTCATTAATATCATCAAAGCCTTGTATATCAATAAGGCTTAAAGCAGCAAAATCATCTTTTTTTAAATCTTGAATCAAGGATAACCTATTTTTCAATCCTGTTAATTCATCATAATAAAGTTTATTTTTAATTTCTGCTGTACTTGTTTCAATTTTATGTTCTAAGTTTTTTGTGTTTTCAGCTATTGCATCTAAGATATTATTTAAATTTAAAGCAAGAATTCCTAATTCATCTTTACTTTTTATCTTATTTCTAATTTTTAAATTACCTTCTTTAATCAAATTTACATTTTTAGAAAGCATTGAAAGAGGATTTAAAAGTTTTTTTATAAATAAAATTGTAAATAACACTATAAAAATCATTATTAAAGAAAAAGTTATAATCAGTTGATTTATTTCATTAACTTTAGTATTTAATTCCTCCACATTAGCTAAATTATTATTTATTTGAACTATATGTAAATTAGTGAAGGATTCAGATATTTTAGGAGTTATAACAAATATTGAAAATGAAGTATATATTATTGTAATAAGAATAAGAACTAATGATATTTTAATATAAATTGAATTTTTCATTTACTCTCTTTATTAAAAATGCTAGATTTTTTTTGCAATTACATTTCCATATTTTACATCATTTCCTAATAAGCTTTCTAACTCTACAAAATCTTTTTCCCAAACCATAACAACAGTAGAACCCATTTTAAAGTAACCTAAACAATCACCTTTTTTGATTTGCATATCTTCATATTCATAATTCTGCACATCTCTTATATCTGTATTTGTTTGAACTTTCTCTTCAAAATTAAATACCATTTGCCCAACATTTAAAGCGCCAACAAAAACCATATAAAATAATTTCTCATTATGAGTACATTCTAAAATAACTCTTTCATTTTCTACGAAAAGATCGATTTGTTTATTTAAATATTTAATATTAACAGGGTAGAGTTTTCCAGGTACATGTATTAATTTATTTACTTTAAAATCACATGGAGCATGATATCTATGATAATCTTTAGGTGAGAGGTAAAAGTTCATATAAGAACCATCTTTTACTTTATCAAAATTATTTGCACAATTATATGTAAGCATCTCTTCAACAGAATATTCCATACCTTTTATTTGTAATAATAACTCTTTTTCAAGTGTACCACATTGTGTAACTAAACTATCACATGGTGAAATAAATGCATTATCATCTTTATTTATAACTCTTGGAATAGCTAATTCTCTTGTAAATAAATCATTTAAAGATTTATAAAATTTAGGATTTCTAAATTCACTCATATTTAGTCCTAAAGTTTTTACATAAGTATTATTTATAAATTTTTGTATAAATAATGGGAATTCTGTTTTTGCAAACTTTCCAAAATATTGTGAAATTATATTTGTAATGTGCATTGTTGTCCTTGTTTTATTGTTAAAATCCTATTTTATCCAAATATATCTTGAATTTTTTAAAACTTTAATTTAATTTCAAAGCCTAAGTATATTAAAAAAATATTTTTGATACCCTTCGCTTAAATATATTATCAAATATATATAAAAGGAATAAATAAATGCATAATATTATAGTAGACAAAGAGTGTGGTTGTTTCAAAAGAAGTAACTTAGAAAATAACTTAAGCATATCTTCAAAAGATGAAGCTCTAACAAAAGCAATTGAAATGAAAAATCAAATGAATGATGAATTCTGTGGTAAACATGATTTTGATTTAGTTGAACATCAAAATAATTTTGTGATTACATTTGCACAGCAAAAAGTGTCAGGATGCTGTGGTGGTGGACACTGTTAATAGTATAAAAACTATTAACAATAAGTAATATAGAGTTTAAACTCTATATTACTCCGCTTTAGGAACTAATATTGTTAGTTTTCCTTTTTCTTTCATTCCACCAGCCCATAACTCAGCATTAGCTCCATTTCCAAAATAAAAATCTGCTCTTATTTCACCCTTAATAGCACCACCAACATCTGCTGCTACCATCAATTTATCAATTTTTTCTTGAGAAACAGAGTTTTTTGTATTTATAAAAACGGGCATTCCTAAAGGTATATATTTTCTATCAACGGCAAGATTTCTTTGTGCAACTAATTGTGTTCCTAAAGCTCCAGTAGCACTTTGTTTTCTTTCTGTAAAAAAGATATAGCTTTTATTTTTATTTAATACTTCTTCTACTCTTAAAGGATTTTCTTTTAAATATTTTTTAATTCCTTGTAAAGAAGCACCTGTTTTTTTCAATACTCCCTCTTTTAATAAAGCTCTACCAATGGCAAAATATTTATGTCCATTTTGATTTGAATAGCCGACATTTATAGTTTCACCTGAATCTAATTTGACTTTTCCAGAACCTTGAATTTGTAAAAAGAAAAGATCTATTTCATCATCTACATAACAAATAGCCTCTAAGTCATCTCTTTTGTTAAGTTCACTTCTTTCATCATAAGAGATAATTTTGCCATTAACAAGCTTTCCTCTTAATCTATATTTCTTAAGTTCAGGATATGAATCACTTAAATCAATTACCAACATATCGTCAGGAGTCTTATAAATTGCATATTTATATTTTTCACTTTTTGTTCTGCTTCCATAAAGAAGTGGTTCATAATAACCTGTAATTAAACCATCGTTTGTTCCATCACTATTATATAGTTCATAGGCAGTAAAGTTTTCACTGAAAAATTGTGATGCATTAGAAAAATTTTCTGCTTTTTCACAGATTTCTTTAAATAAATCATATCTTTTTGCTCTTACACAATCTTTTTTAAAAACTTCAAAGGCTAAAGAGAGGTCATCTTCATAAAAACCTCTTACATCTTTTAAATCAACTTTTTTGACTTTCGCTTTTGTAATTTCTGGAAGTGTTTCAAGTTTTAATGGCTCTTTTTGAGAACATCCTGCAATTAGTAATACAGTAAATAGAGTTATTGTTATTGTTTTTAATGTTAGTGTTTTCATAAATAAAAGTCTATCAAGAAAAAGTTAACGAATAATTAAAAATATAATTTAGGCTTGAGAATAAACTTCTTTAAGACCACACGATTTACATCTATACTCTATATCATTTACGCCAGAGCAGCCACCATTTTTCAATAGTTTTGCACTTATGATTTCTTGCTTAAATGTAGTCTTTGTATTTTCATCATAAAATGTTTTAGTTTTTTGTCCACAAGAAGGGCATTCCCCTCTATTTAGTTTATCAACTCGTGAGTGTTTATTTTTGTAATATAAAAGTACAGAAAAGATTACTATTAGAAAAACTAATAAGAGGAATATTATTGTTTGCATGAAGCAGAGTTTTACTCTACTTCAGCGTCGATAACATCGTCATCGTCTTTTTTAGCTTTTTGATTTGGTTGTGCACCAGCAGCACCTGCTTGATCACCACCCTCTTTTTTATACATAGCTTCTGCTAATTTATGAGAAACTTCAGTTAAAGCTTTAACTTTTTCTTCAATTTGCTCTTTTGTAGCATTTTCATCTTTTAGAATCTCTTCTAAAGCAGCAGCGGCATCAACGATTGCTGTTTTTTCTTCAGCAGATACAGCATCTTCATTTTCTTCTAAAGTTTTTTTAGTTGAATGTAAAAGTGCATCAGCTTGATTTCTTACTTCAATTACTTCTTTTTTCTTAGCATCTGCTTCTTTATTTGCTTCTGCTTCATTTACCATTTTTTCGATTTCTTCATCAGATAATCCAGATGAACCAGAAATAGTAATTTTATTCTCTTTACCAGTTCCTTTATCTTTAGCAGATACATTTAAAACACCATTTGCATCAATATCAAATGTAACTTCAATTTGAGGCACACCTCTTGGAGCTGCTGGGATATCAGAAAGTTCAAACATACCTAAAGATTTGTTATCTTTAGCAAATTCTCTTTCACCTTGACCAACATGAATAGAAACAGCAGGTTGATTATCTTCAGCAGTTGAGAAAACTTGAGATTTCTTAACAGGAATAGTTGTACCTTTTTCAATAAGTTTAGTTAAAACTCCACCTAAAGTTTCAATTCCTAGTGATAATGGAGTAACGTCTAGTAATAATACATCTTTAACATCTCCTCTTAAAACACCAGCTTGAACAGCAGCACCAGCAGCAACTACTTCATCAGGGTTAACACCTTTATTTAAATCTTTTCCAAAGAATTCTCTTACAACAGAGTTTGCTTTAGGAAGTCTAGTTGATCCCCCAACCATAATTACTTCTTGAATCTCACCTTTATCTAAATCAGCATCTTTTAATGCCACTTTAATATGATCTAAAGTTTCAGTAATTAAGTTTTCAGTCATAGACTCAAATTTTGCTCTAGTTAATGATTTAACTAAGTGAACAGGACCTGCATTTCCCATAGAAATGAATGGTAAGTTAATTTCTGTTGATTCAGCAGATGAAAGCTCTTTTTTAGCATTTTCAGCAGCATCTTTTAATCTTTGAAGAGCCATTTTATCAGTTTTAATATCAAAACCATTTTCATCTTTAAACTCTTTTGCTAACCAATCAATAATTGCATTATCAAAATCATCTCCACCTAAGAATGCATTACCATCTGTTGAAAGTACTTCAAATGTTCCATCACCAATTTCAAGAACAGTAACATCAAATGTACCACCACCTAAATCATATACTAATACTTTTTCTTCACCTTTTTTATCTAAACCATATGCTAATGAAGCAGCTGTTGGTTCATTGATAATTCTTAATACATTTAAACCAGCAATAGTACCAGCTTCTTGAGTTGCTTTTCTTTGAGCATCATTGAAGTATGCAGGAACTGTAATAACTGCGTCAGTTACAGGTGCTCCTAAATATTCTTCAGCATCAGTTTTTAATTTTCCTAAAATTTTTGCTGAAATTTCTTGAGGAGTATATACTTTATCTCCAATTTCAACAGCAGCTGCACCATTTCTATCAACGATTTTATAACCTACTTTAGATTGTGCTTCTTTTGCATTTTCTTCATCCATCATTAAACCCATAATTCTTTTTACAGAATAGATAGTTTTTTCAGGATTTGTAATAGCTTGTCTTTTTGCAGGATCACCAACTAAAACTTCACCTTTATCAGTGAATGCTACAATTGAAGGAGTTGTATTTTTCCCTTCTTTATTAGGGATAACTTTTGCTTCCCCACCTTCATATACTGCCATACAAGAGTTTGTTGTTCCTAAGTCAATTCCAATTACTTTACTCATTTAATCATCCTTCTAATTTTTATTTTATTTATTAAGTTTTTTGTTTTTTTTATTTATATTTTTATGACATTGCGGTCATCTTAAAACCTATATTAGTTTGCTATGCTCACCATTGATGGTCTTAATAATCTATCTTTAAACATATAACCTTTTTGCATAACTTGTACAATTTCACCAGAATTTTTATCTTCAGAATCTACTTGCATAATTGCATTATGGAAATTTGGATCAAATACACCTTCTGATTCTATTATTGTAATATCATGTTTTTCAAAAGCTGTATAGAAATTTTTAATTGTTAATTCAACACCTTCTTTTAACTTTGTCAATAACTCTTCAGCAGGTAAATCTGCCGCTTCTTCAGCTGCTAATGCCATTTCCAAAGTATCAATTGGTGATAATAAATCTTTTGCAAATTTTTCACTTGCATAATCAATTGCTTGATATTTCTCTTTTTCTAATCTTTTTTTAATATTTTCAAAATCTGCATGAACTCTAAAATACTTATCTTCTGCTTCTTTTACTTGCGCTTCTAATTGTGCAATTTTATCTTCTGCACTTAATTCAATATTATCTGAAGACTCAGCTGTTTGCTCAGTTTCTGTTTGCTCTTGCACAACTTCTTCATTTAATTCTTCTTGTTTTTCACTCAAAATAATTCTCCTATCTCATACTAATTTTATTATAAAAATATTCATAATCTTTTGATAATTCACCAACTACTAACATCTTAGTATTGGTGTTCCCAACTTTACATTCGTGACAAATGCCAATATATCCAGAAGGAACAATGTTATCAAAATATAAACCCTCTTCAATTGAGTCTAAAACTTTTCCCTTTAAAAATGAAGTAATACTCTCCTCATTAAAGTCAAAATCTAAGGCTAAAGCAAAAAACTCTTTTGTGTTATAAATATGAAAATCTTTGTTTTGTACATGTTGACTTACTTGTTCATAGATTTCAAAAGCTCCAACTTGTTTAGAAATATTCAAGATATGAACTAATTCTAAGCCAATCATATCACTTAAAAATCTATATAAGGCATCTGAAAATTTAACTGTAATTGCAAAAGAGGTGAACTCTAAAATCATGTATTTGTTTTCTACATTTAAAATATTTTTTAAATTATCAGATTTTTGGTCTTGAATAAATACCGAAACACCTATTTCATTTGCTAAATATGCAATCTCTTTTTCATCTACAAAATCAAGTTTAAAATTTAATTTATTAAGCCAATATTGTTTTAAAGCCTCAGTGGTAGGAGTTCTTCCTGAACTCACATGCTCTTGAGCTAAAAACCCTTCATCCCCCAACTTCTTAAAATAACCTCTAATTGTTGCAGGTGAATATGTAATATCATACAAAGATTTTAATTGAGAAGAACCAATTGGTTCTAAATGCTCAATATAAGCTTTAATAATTGAATGTAATAAAAACTCTTTTTTGTCAATCATTTTATAATCACTTTTTGTTTTTTAGCACTTATAATCTTAAACTGCTAAAAATATTATACTATATGAGTCTATAAATGTCAAGTTGTTTTTAGCAAAAGATATATAAAAGTGCTAATTTTTATTTTAAGTTATGATAAGCATATAAAATGTATAATTATTTCATAGGTTGAAACTTATGTATAACTTTTATGAAAGTTATAAAACTAAATCATCAAAAAATTAAGGAGAATGTATGAAAAGAGTTGCTAGCGCGGCATTAATTGCAGCATTAACTATTCCAGCTTTTGCTGCAGAATTTATTACAATTGGTACAGGAAGTGTGACAGGGACATATTATCCAACAGGTGGTGCTGTTTGTAGACTTGTAAATAAGTACAAAAAAGAGACTAAGATTAGATGTTCGGTTGAATCAACTGGTGGTTCAGAATATAATATTAATACTATTAAAAATGGCGAGCTTGATTTTGGTATCGCACAATCTGATGTTGTATATAATATGGCTAATGGATTAAAAAAATATGAAGGAAAAGCTGTTAAGAAATTAAGATCTGTAATGGCTATTTACCCTGAATTATTTACATTAGTTACAAGAAAAGAAGCAGCAATCAATAGTATTAAAGACATTAAAGGTAAAAGAATTAATGTAGGAAATCCAGGAAGTGGTCATGCATCAACTGCTGCAACATTATTTCCATATTTAAGTATGTCAAAAGATGACTTAGGATTTGCAGGAGTTCTTAAAGCTGGTGAATCACCTGACGCTTTAAGAGATAATAAAATTGATGGTTATTTCTATATGGTTGGTCACCCAACTGCAAATATTAAAGATGCTTCAAACTCTGTTGATATCAACATTACTCCAGTAGTTGGTCCTGAAGTTGATAAAATGATTAAAGATAATCCTTATTTTGCAAAAGCTGATGTTCCTGCTGGACTTTATAAAGGTATTGATACTGCAGTTCCAACATTTGGTGTAAAAGCTGTATTAGTTACAAGTACTGATGTAAGTGAAAAAGCTGTTTATACTTTAGTAAAAGCAATTTTGGAAAACTTTGATGCATTCAAAAAATTACACCCTGCATATGCAAATATTACAAAAGAATCATTACTTGATGGTTTAAGTGCTCCTCTACATGAAGGTGCAAAAAAATACTTTAAAGAGGCTGGATTACTATAATCCAATCCAATTTCAAAGGCTTAGGCCTTTGAAATATTTTACTATATTTCATTTAATATAACGATTCTTTAAATGAAATATACTAAAAATGAAGCAATCATTTGAAGGAATACAATGTCTATTTATAAAGAAAAACCCCATACCCTTGACGAATTAGAGCAAGAACAGATTGATGAAGCAGAAAATGTACTTAATGACCTTGAAGGGCAAAGAGTATTTGGAAAAGAGCATTATGAATTTTGGATGATTTCTATCATCGCATTACTTTGGTCTTTATTTCAATTATATATTGTTGTAGAACCTACAAACTCTACAATTTCACGTTCCATACATTTATCATTTGCTTTAACTTTAGCATTTATGATTTATCCAATGATGAGAAAATCTTATTTCCTTAGTAAAATCAGATGGTTTGGATATATGTTTGCAGCTGTTGGTTTATGTACAGCAGGATATATTGCATTTGCATTTGAAGAGCTTGCAACAAGACCTGGTGATTATTTAGCAATTGATATTGTAATAGCGCTTGTTGGTATAGTAATTTTATTAGAAGCTGGAAGAAGAGTATTAGGACTTGCATTATCTATTATTGCCATTGTTTTTATCTCTTATGATATGCTTGGACCTTATATGCCTGAACTTATCATTCATAAAGGTGCATCTTTAAATAAACTTGCAGGTCATATGTTTTTAACAACTGAGGGAATTTTTGGTGTTCCACTTGGAGTATCAACAGGATTTGTATTCTTATTTGTACTTTTTGGTTCTTTATTGGACAAAGCAGGAGCAGGTGAGTATTTTATTAATCTTGCCTTTGCAATGTTAGGAAAATTTAGAGGAGGTCCTGCCAAGGCTTCTGTTGTTGCTTCTGGATTTACAGGAATTATGAGTGGAAGTTCAATTGCAAATACTGTTACTACAGGAACATTTACAATTCCATTAATGAAAAGAACTGGATTTAGACCAGAGCAAGCAGGTGCTGTTGAAGTTGCTGCATCTACAAATGGTCAGCTTATGCCTCCTGTTATGGGTGCTGCTGCTTTTATTATTGCCGAGTTTTTAGGTCTTGCTTATACTGATGTAATTTTTGCAGCATTTATTCCTGCATTTGTTTCATATTTTGCTTTATTTTATATTGTGCATCTTGAAGCATTAAAGCTTGGTTTAAAAGGTATGAAAAAAGAAGATTTACCTCCAAAATGGAATACATTTATAACAGGTATTCACTATTTAATTCCTATATTCTTTTTACTCTATACCCTAATGGTTTTAAGGGAAAGTGCAGCTAGTGCTGCATTTAATGCAATTATGCTTTTAATGCTTTTAATGGTTGTTCAGCATCCATTTAGAGCAATTTTGGCAAAAGAAAAAATCACAAGAGATATTATGCTTTCAGGATTTGTTGATATTCTAGCAGGGATGATTGCTGGGGCTAGAAATATGATTCCAATTGCTGTAGCAACAGCACTTGCAGGTATTGTAGTTGGATCAATTACTCTAACTGGATTAGGTCAAGTTTTATTAGATGTTATAGAAACTCTTTCAGGTGGAAATATCTTCATTATCCTTATCTTAGCTGCTTTAATTTCACTTATTTTAGGGATGGGATTACCTACAACTGCTAACTATATTGTAATGGCATCACTAACTGCACCTGTTATATTAATTCTAGCACAAGATAATGGCTTCTTAATTCCTGCCATCGCTGCACACTTATTTGTATTTTACTTTGGTATTTTAGCAGATGACACCCCACCTGTTGGGCTAGCGGCATATGCCGCTGCAGGTATAGCAAAAGCAGATCCTATTAAAACAGGTATTCAAGGATTTAAGTATGATATTAGAACTGCTATTTTGCCATTTATGTTCTTTTTCAACCCAGAATTATTGCTAATTTCAGGAGTTGATGCTATTAATCCATCTAACCCTGAAGGCTGGGTATGGATTACAAATCCTCTTGAAATATTAATTATATTTGTTACTGCATTTATTGGAATGATGGCATTCTCTTGTTTTACACAAGGCTATTTTATAATAAAGACAAATATCATAGAAAGATTTATATTTTTAGCAATTGTTCCATTTATGTTCTTACCGAAAATTATGGAGAGTTATTTTAGTCTTCCAACACATTATATATCATATATAATTGGACTTCTAATATTTGCGGGGGTATTCCTTATTCAAAATAGTAGAAAGAAAAAAGCATCGTAAGATGCTTTTTCCCTTTTTAGCTTTTCTTTTCTAGTTTTTTATTAAAAGCTTTTCGATTATATATCCATAACCTTTATGAGAGATAATAAAGTCATCATCTTTAACTTTATCTTTTAATCTTTTCATAACCGTCCTGAACGCTGAATCATTTGTATTTATATCATTCCAAACAACTTCTTTAAATTTTTCTACAGGAACTACATTCCCTAAGTTATCAATTAATACTTTTAATATATCAAGCTCTTTCTTTGATAGTTTTACAATATTTTCACCATTATAAAGTTTGTCATTTATTTTATTATATGTATATCTTCTATTTAATGTTATAAAATCACTTACTTTTGAAGTATCAATATTATCAGCTAAGACTTCTTCTTTTGCTTTTTTTAACATTTCCATCATATTATCAATATTTAATGGTTTTACAAAATATCCTAGAACTCTTAAATTAATTAATTTTAGCAGGTCATCTTCATTTTTATGTGCACTAACAATAATAAATCTTTGATTAGAAACTAAATTTCTTATATCATCAATCATAGACATGCCATCTTTATTAGGCATTTTTAAATCTGTTAAAACTAAATCAAATTGCTTATTTTCTTCAAAGTTTTTTTTAAATAAAGAGCTACCTTCATTACCATCACATGCAACAACAACTTCATCAAAAATTGTATTTAAATAAAAAGATAAAGTCTTTCTTGCAACATCTTCATCTTCAACCAATAATACCCTAGTAGAATAACTTTTCATATTTTTCCCAATATAATTTTTTTCAATTATAGCAGAATAGTTATTTTATTGTGGTAAATTAATTGTAAAACAAACTCCATCTTTTATATTAGAAACGCTAATTATTCCATTCATATTTTTTTCAATAATTGTTTTAGCCATATATAAACCAATACCTGTTCCTTGATCTTCAAACTTTGTAGTAAAATATGGTTCAAACATGCGATTCATGACCTCTTTACTTACTTGACCACAATTATTTGATAGTTTAATTTCTATATTTTTATCAAGTTTTTTTAACTCTAAGATAACTTCTGCTTGAAAATCATTATCTTGTTTTTTTATTAATGCAGCATCGCTTGCATTATTTAAAATATTTAATACAACTTGTTGTAACTCATTTTTATAATTTAAAATTTCTATATTATTACCAATAATATTCAAGGTTATTCCACTTTTCTCAAACTGTGTTTGTACAATCTTACAGCTTTGTTCAAGGGCCTCTTTTACATCAAATTTTGTTTTATCTTTTGTAGGTTGGTAAAAATTCCTAAAATCATCAATTGTTTGAGACATATAATCTATTTGAAGTTTTGTATCTTTTATAATATTATCAACTTCCTCTTTTGATAATGTTCCATAAGAATCTCTAATAAAATGAGTAAGTAGATTTATATTATTTAAAGGCTGTCTCCATTGATGAGCGATGCTTCCAAGCATTTCTCCCATTGCTGCTAATTTACTTTGATGAACTAAAATTCTATCTTTTTCTGTATTTTTTGCTACTTCATCTGCAATTTTTAGAGTTAATTGTTCTTCGTGTAATTTCATAATTGTAATATCATTTATATAACCATATAAATGCGTAATATTTCCAAAATCATCTTTTAAGAAAATTGTTCTATTAAAGACCCATCTAATTTCCCCATCTTTATCTTTTACTCTATGGATTTTTGTAAATGATTTTTCATTATTTTTTATTGCTTCAGCCAAATCTTCTTTGAAATTTTCAACATCATCTTCACAAATAAAATCAAAGTATTTAATTTTTTCTTTTTCAAAATCTTCTGTATCATAGCCATAAGAGTTTATACTTTTAGATAAATATTCAACAGTTAAATCTGCATCATTTTTCCATTTAAAAATTACTATTCTTCCATATTCTACCAACAAATCTACATATTGAAGCTCTTTTGTTAATTTTTTTCTTTGTTCAATATCCATAGACATCATTAACATTCTTTTATGATGACTATCGTCAAAAGCTTTTCCACGTACTAAAATCCATTTAAACTTATTTGTTTTACTTCTAATTCTATATTCTGCAATAAAATGCTCACTATTCCCTGCTATATGATTATTTAATTTATTCTCAACAAACTCTCTGTCATCTTCATGGATTAAATCAAGCCACTCTTCTAAAGTATTTATATCTCCATCTTCATAACCAAACATTTCTAGCCATTTTTTAGAAAAATAGATATGACCTGTTCCTAAATCAATATCCCACAAACCATCATTAGAAGCAATAATTGCAAGCTCATATCTCTCTTTCCATTTTTTATACATTATATTTCTAGTTTCTAATCTCTTATTATATCTATGGAAAATTTTTGTGATAAATTTTGAAAAAAGTATTGAAGCAAGAATTAAAAATAGAGCAAGAATTGCAACAATAGAGATGGAAATAGTAAGTCTTGAATTATATTCAAACTTTAATTCAGAGACTTTTGTTGGAAGGTTATAACTTTTAATTGAGATTAAAAAGTTATATTTTGTAAAATTATAGATACTTGAAGATTCATTTTCAACACTTTTATTAAGATATTTTTTTAAAATTATATTAGAACTATTTATTCTATCTTTTTCTAAAATATATTTAGCATCTAATTTTTGACCTTTATTATAATAATTATAAACATATCCTAAATTATAATCATAAAACCAAAAAAAACTGTGATTATAATATTTGCTTTTTTGCACAATAGAGTTTAAAACTGCATTTCGCATTGAATCTTTCATATCGTCTATTTTTGTAAAAGCACCTAAATAAAATCTACTATTTTCTATATCTTTAAAATAACTCAATTGAATTTTTCTTTTATCATTATCAATCCAATATATAAGGTTATCATCACCTATATAAAGTATGTTTCTAAGCATGTGATATCTAAAATTAGAGAGTTCTAAACTTGAATTTGTAATAGTTTTTAGATAATCAATATTTTTCTTCCCATAATAAATATCAGAACTCTCTTTATCGAAAAGTACAAAATTCAAATTACTTTTTTTCTCAATTCCTCTAATTAAAGACTCTATTTTTTCTAATAAAACTTTTTCTTTTGAATATTTTATATAACCTAAAAGTGAAATAACTGATTCTTTTAAAGTTTTTTCTTCTTCATCAAAAGAGGAACTTGCATTAAATTTTAAATCACTTATATACTCATTCAATATTGTTTTTTTATAAAATTTATCTTCTTGTAAATGCAGTGATATTTCATTATTTTTTTTAAACTCTAAAATAAAAATAATTACAAGTATAGATAATACAGCAGAAATTAAAACAAAAACTAAAGGAATAGAAACAATCTGTTTTCTAATATCACTTAGAGTATAAAACTTTCTTTTTTTTAACATTAGTAAAATACCTTTGCTAAATATAAACCATAAGGAGAGGCAGGTACTTTAAAAACTCTTTTTTCTTTTTTTAATTGTGCTTGCAAATCTTCAAGGGATAACTTTCCTAGTCCAACTTTTAATAAAGAGCCAACCATTAATCTAATTTGAGATCTTAAATATGAGTTAGCAGTAAATTTAAAAACATAAATATCTTTATATTTATAAAATTTTGCCTCATAAATTTCTCTTACTGTATTCTCTTTATCACTTCCTTTTTTATGAAAATATTCAAAATCATGAATTCCTTCAAAACTCATAATTGCTTTTTGTATTAACTCTTCATCAAAATCTTTATAATGAGCAATATATTTTGAAGAAAAAACAGAAACCTCTTTTTTTGATACTAAATATCTATAAACTCTTTTTTTAGCATGGAATCTTGAATGAAAAGTAGAATCAACTTCTTTTATATTTTTAATACTAATTGAAGAAGGAAGATGTTTATTTAAAATATCTTTTAATCTTATCAAATCAAACCAATATGAAGGAATTATACAATTAAATACTTGTCCTGTAGCATGAACATCCCTGTCAGTCCTTCCACTTAAAAATATTTTCGTATTTATATTTAGTTCTTTAAATGCTCTTTGTAGTGCATCTTCAACACTTAATCCATTGGGTTGACTTTGACTTCCTTGATATAAAGTCCCATCATAAACTAAGGTAAATTTTGCATTTAGACTTGTTTTCATATTTTTTATTAGTATTGGGGTTTTACACTTTTTATATAATAAAAATATGTAACAATCAACCATGAAATTGGAACAGCATATAAAGAGTGTAATAATAAGTTTTCAGTCATTGCATCCATAAAAATATAAAAAATAACAACAGCACTCATACTTAAGGCAACAGCTCTATTTTTCTCATATCTAGGATTAAAATACCCAAAAGAAATTACTAAGAAAAGTGAAAAAAGAGGGAATAATGAAGTTAAAATATAAAAAGTAAACTTATCAATATTTTCATTTGCTTCTAATTTTGTTTTCCAATATACATATGAGTTTGTAAACTCTTCTTTTTTGGTATTTGTAATAGATTCATTGATATCCATACTTTCATAATCAATTTGATTAAACTCTTCATTTTCAATATGAAAGGATTTCCCATCATAGAGCTTAAAGCTTAATTCACCCTTATCATTATTTAAAACAGCATTATTTGCAATAATAAATTGATCTTTATTATCTTCTGTTTGAAATAGTTTTACTTCATTATATTTTTTATCATCTTTATCATTTATATATATTAACCAGTCTCCAAATTTTTGACCAAACTCTGAGGCTTTTATATTAAAATTTGCTTCTTTTTTCTTTTGTTCAAGAAATCTTTCATTTAAATATTTTGCTTTTGGAATAAGACCTATTGAAATAACAAGTAAAGAGAGAGATAAAAATAAAGTTATAGGAAAAAATATCTTTAAGATTTTCACTGGATTTAATCCAAATGAGGTAACAACAATTAATTCATATTCACTTGATAATTTTGTTAATGTAATTACCATTGAAATAAAAAATGAAATTGGTGCTGTGTAAAATATAATTGTCGGTGTTACATACATATATAATTGAAATAATTCAAATACATTCATTGTGATTACAGAAGTTAATGCTGCAATTTTTACTAAAAATATAATTGAAGTAATAAAATATAAACCTAAAAAAATAGGGAAAAAAGTATGTGCTAATTGAGAAAATAAGTATTGCTTTAATTTCAAGAAAAAACCTTTGAAAAGATAAAGAAGTATTCAAATAAAAAACCTAAAACTAAGTATGGTATAAATGGTGTTTGAATATCTTTCTTTTTAATATTAAAATAAATTGAGGGTATTATAGCAAAAATTGAAGATAAAAATATAGCTGCTAAAGCACCTTTTAAACCTAAAATTACTGCAATAGCTGCTAATATTGGAATATCTCCTTCTCCCATTGCTTCTTGAGTTTTTAAACTCTCATCTTTTAAGATTTTAGCTTTTATATTTTGTATATAAAAAGTCACTATAAAATTTAATAAAACAAAGGCTCCTGAAACAATAAAAGCATTTTTAAAAGCCTCAATTAAATCATAATTTGTTACGAAAAATGAAAAAACAAGTGAAAGTAATAGCAAATAATCAGGAACTGCTTTATATTTAAAATCTATAAAAGAGAGAACAATTAAGGTATAAAAAAATATCAAAGCGTATAAAAGCTCAAAATTCAAACCTAATTTTATAAATAAAGCTAAAGTTATAAAAGCAGTTAGTACTTCCACAATAAAATACTGTACTGAAATTTTGCATGAACAATAAGCACATTTTGCTCTTAAAAAGATATAAGAAAAAATTGGAATATTATGATACCAAGATATTATATGATTACAATTTGGACAAGAACTTCTAGGACTTACTACTGATTTATTTTCTGGTAATCTTAAAATTAATACATTTAAAAAAGAGCCAAAAACAGCACCAAAAATAAAACTAAATACCTCCAAAACGTCTTTCTCTTGAAGAAAAGTCACATATTAAATCATCTAAATCACAAGTTGAAAATTCTGGCCAGTATGTATCTACAAAAAACATTTCAGCATAAGCATTTTGCCATAAAAGATAGTTTGAAAGTCTTACTTCTCCACTAGTTCTTACGAGCATATCAACAGGAGGCATTCCTACTGTATCTAAACAAGATTCAAAATTCTCTTTTGTAATTTCTAAATCTTTTTCTTTTAACTTTTTCATAGCTCTTATCATTTCATCTTGAGAACCATAATTCAAAGCTAACACTTGTGTTAGTTTTGTTCCATGAGCAGTTTTTTCTTCTGTCTCTCTTATAGTTTTTTGTAAGCCTTTTGAAAATCTTGAGATATCACCAATTGCTCTAAATCTTGTAGAGTTTTTTAAATAAACTACTAACTCTTTTTTAAGCCAAGAATCAAGAAGTTTCATTAAAAACTCAACTTCTAATTTTGGTCTTGACCAATTTTCAGTAGAAAAAGCATATAAAGTCAGATATTTAACTCCAATATTAGAACAATGTGTTGTAATACTTCTAACTATTTTTGCACCTTCTTCATGTCCTGCTGTTCTTTTTAGACCTCTCTCTTTTGCCCATCGACCATTACCATCCATAATTATAGCGATGTGTGAAGGTACATTAAGAGGAGCTTGTATATTACTCATGATTAGTAAATTCGCTTTCTAAACTTTTCAAAATATCTAAAGATATTTCAAGTTTATCTCCATTAAATTTATATGAATTATCTTCTAAAATTAATTCAATTTCATTTTGATTTGAACCAAAAGAGTTCTTATCTTCTAAAATATTTAAACAAACTGCATCTAGATTTTTCTTTTTTAACATATTTTTTGCATTTGATAAAGCAACATTATCATCCATCTCTGCTTTAAAGCCAATTGATATTATTTCATCTTTATCTAAAGAACTTAAAATATCTATATTCTCTTTTAATTCCAAAGACCAAGATTCACCTAAAACATCTTTTTTTAATTTTCCATTTTTAGAAGAACTTGGAAGATAATCAGAAACAGCTGCAACCATAAATAAAAATGGTTTTTTTACAGCATCACTTTTTATGCTCTTTAATGAAGTATTTAAAGATTCATACATCTCTAAACTACTTTGTACAGCTACTATATTTAGCTCTTTTGGTAAGTTTTCATAACCTCTTGTAGAAACTAAAGTAATATCTGCACCTTTTAGATATAAGGCTAAAGCCATTGAAGAAGCCATTTTCCCGGAAGAAAAATTTGAAAGATATCTAACATCATCAATTTTTTCAATAGTTCCACCGCCACTTAAAAGAACTTTTCTATTTATCCAATATTTATCTTTTAATAACTCTCTTGCACTTGCATAAAAAATATCAATTGGTTCTGCCATTGCCCCATCTCCAACATCTTTACAAGCTAACTCTTTTACCACTGAAGAAACAATTTTAAAATTTAATTCTTCAGAATCTTCTAACTTTTTTATAGATTTTAAGGTTATTGGATTTTGTATCATATTTGTATTAGCTGCAGGTGCTATAATTTTTTTTCTTGGATAAGCAAGCACTGTTTGAGTTAATAGATTATCTGCAATTCCACTTGATATTTTATTTATAGTATTTGCAGAACATGGTGCAATAACAAAAACATCTGCCCATTTTCCTATATCAATATGATTGTAATCTGAGCTTTTTTCCCAAGATTCACTCTGCTCACATAAAACTTTATTTTGTGAAATTGCTTCAAAAGTTAATGAGGTTATAAATTTTTTTGAAGCTTCACTCATTATTACTTTTACATTTGCCCCTGCTTTTATATAAAGTCTTATTAATTCTAAACTTTTATAAATTGCAATGGAAGCAGTGATTCCTAGTAAAATATTTTTATTCTTTAATAACATCTTATTCTTTCAATTCTCTATTTTTTATTCTCAAAATGTTTATAAAAATAACCCTCAACTGTTCTTTTTTTAGCTCGTGTGGTATATAGTTGTCCATCTTTAATATCTTGCGTAACTGTTGAACCTGCGCCTATTAAAGTATTATCTTCAATTACAACAGGAGCTACAAATTGTGTATCACTTCCTACAAATACATTTTTACCAATAATTGTTTTGTATTTATTAATTCCATCATAATTACATGTGATTGTTCCACAACCAATATTTGTACCCTCATCAATTTCACAATCTCCAAGATATGTTAAGTGCCCTGCTTTTACCCCATTTAATTTCGCTTTTTTTGTTTCAACAAAATTTCCAATATGAGTTTTGTTAAGTTCACTTCCAGGACGAATTCTAGCCATTGGTCCAGCATCGCTATCAATTAAAATAGAATCTTCAATAATAGTATTTGTTTTTATATGTGAGTTTATAATTTTTGTATTTCCTAAGAGAGTAACACCGTTTTCTAAAATACTTTCACCTTCAATTTCTACACCCTCTTCTATATAAATAGTATCAGGCAATCTCATAATAACGCCTTTTTTTAAAAACTCTTTTTTTATTCTATTTTGATGAATAACTTCAGCATCTGCTAGCTCAATTTTTGAATTTACACCTTTAAAATTCTCTTCATTTACAGCTAAAGGTTTTAATACCTTTCCCTGATTTATAGCCATTTCAACTAAATCCGTAATATAATACTCTTTTTGAGCATTATCATTTGAAAGTTTTGGAAGATTTTCAAGTAAGAATTTAGTTTCAAATTGATAAATTCCGGCATTTGCAGTAGTCACAGCTAACTCACTTTCATTTGCATCTTTTTGCTCAACAATCTTTTTAACAGCACCATTTTCTATAATAACTCTTCCATATCCATTAGCACTTTCGAGCTCTAAAACAGACATTACAATAGAAGCATTCATATCAAACTTTTTAAGCTCTTTTGCTTGAATTAAAGGCATATCACCATTTAAAACTAAAACTTGTTCATACTTTGGTTTTATTCCCATAACAGCACCACCCGTTCCTGGATAGTTCTCATGGTCTTGAATTACGTAATTAATATTTGAAAAGTGTTTTTCCATCTCTTCTTGAACTCTTGAAGCTTGATGAAAAAGTACAACTGTAATATCATCGCTTAAAGTAAGTGCTTCTTTAATAGAATAATAGAGCATCGCTTTTCCGGAAATCTTATGTAAAACCTTTGGTGTAGTTGACTTCATTCGTGTTCCTGCACCTGCTGCTAAAATTATTATAGATTTATCTAATTTTTTTGACATATATTTATTTTCCTTCTAAAGCTTCTTTTATCTCTTTCTTTAAATTTTCAGTAACTTCTTCTATTGCTTTTCTCATTTTATCATCTGTGATATTTGCATTAACAAGTGTAGATAAGTTTGATTCTCTTTCTCTAAAAAACTTAGCAACTGATTTACTCTTTCTATGATGATTATACATTAGAACACCAGATAAGATTAAAACAACAACCAATTTAGTATGTCCTAAAATTGCAGCATAATTTAAAATAGTAAAGCCTGCATAATCAGGCTCATTAACATCAGCACCTGCAGCTATTAAAAGTCTTGCAATTTTATAATTGCCTTTCCATTGAGTATGATGTAAAGCTGTTCTTCCTTGTTTATCTTTGATATTAAGATTTGTTTTTTTAGTAAGAAGTTTTTCTACAACATCTAAATCATTTGCAAGCACTGCCTTATGAAAAATTGTTTTTCCCTCATCATCTATAGTATTTACATCTATTCTAAACTTCAAAATAAAAACAAGTCTTTCTAAAAACTGTTCTTTATCTTTTTGATTAGTAATAACTAAACCTTCATCAATCATATAAGATAAAGGGGAGTTGTTTTTATTGTCTAATATATTTAAATCTGCACCAGCGTTTATTAAAACTTTAATCAACTCTATATTATTTTCTGTAATAACATCAAAAAGAATCGTTCTTCCATTATCCTTTGGAAGATTTATTCTTGGTTTAAATAACAGCACTTTCTTAAGTAAAGTAAGATAATCTTCATCCTCTTTTAATTCTAAAAATCTTTTTGAACTTGGCTTTTTATTATTTTGAGTAATTAATACAGCTTCTGCTATTTCATCAACTATTGATCTTTCAGAAAAATCTCTATGATCTATATCTGCACCTTTGCTAAGTAGGTGGTCAATCATATTCATATTTGAGGGACCTTTTAAAACTGCATCAAAAATAACTGTTCTTCCATCATTATCTTGTGCATTTATATTAGCTCCTGAGTCTACTAGAAAATTTACTGTATCATAATTTTCTCTTTCAACTTCTTTATATAAAACTGTTTGACCTTGAGAATCTATTCTGTCAATTGCTAGGCCATTTTCAATCAAAATTCCTGTTAATTTAATATAGTTTCTTCCTTTTTCAACTAATTTATATTTACCTTCAATTTTAAAATTATCAGGATCTTTAGCAATAGCATTTATCTTTAAGATTTCATCTAAAAGAGTTTTATCTGCATAATCTTTTATATTTAATTTCACACCTTTATCCAAAAGTAATTCAATAGTAGCTAAGTTTTTTGATCCTAAAATAAGAGCATTAAAAAGTGCTGTTTGTCTTTTTTTATCTAAAATATTTACATTTATTCCATTTTCAATTAAAAACTTAGTAATAGAATCTTCTTCTTTTAAAACAGAATAAAAAAGTACGCTTTGTCCATTATCATCCACAATATTTATATCATCAATATTATTTACAATTTCTCTTACAATATTAAGGTTTCCACCTTCAATTGCATCAAAAAGTACTGTTTTACCATAATGATCTTTTAATGTTAAGTCGGGATTTTGTGTCATTAAAATATTAAAAACTCTTTCATTTTCTTCCAAAGCAGCATCTTGAATAACTGTTCTTCCTGAAGAGTTTATATGATTTATAGAAGCACCATTTTCAATTAGAAACCTAATCATCATGCCATCAGTTTTACTAACAGCTTCGCTTAATATAGTTTTTCCATAATGATCTTCTGAATTAATATCAATACCATTTGCAATTAATATTTTAATAGACTCAATTCTTCTTTTTGCTGCTAATTCAAAAAGTAAGGTTCTTCCTTTGTCATTTCTCCTATTTATATTTAATCCACTATCAATCAAAGCTTGAATTTTACTTTCATCAATATAGTTTTTTAATAGTTCTTTACGTAAGGATTCTACCCCATCAGTCTTAAATATTCTCAACATTTAAATATTCCTCAAATTGCATAATTAGACAGATTATAGCTAAAAAATATTAATTAATCTCTTCTATTGCGTCTATAAGGTCTTGAGAATTTTCTGCCCTTGTACTCTTCTTGTAATTTTAAATTCATTTTTAAAGATTTTTCAATAAAAGAGTTGAAGTTGTTCCTTAAAATCACAGCTTTATCATAATCTAAAAAAAGATCTGGAAATTTATATGAAAGCCATAAATAAAGTGAGATTTTTTTAACCTCATCTTCAACCAAAAGCAAATCTTTTTGAGTAATTGCTTTTTTAGGAAGAGTAATTGAAGGCTTATATCTACATACTCTTTTTTTAATAACAGCTGCAATATAAGCTTCATATGCTTGCAAAATGATATTTGATTTTGTAGTTATTGGAGCTTGAGCTAATAAATATTTGTCTTCTAAACTTAAGTTAACTCTTTTATCTACTATTTTAGAAGCCTCTATCATTGAAGAGATATTTGCAGCTATAAAAGGTCCATCAAAAGTCATATTTTCTTTAAAAAACTTCAATACCTTTGTAAGAGAATTTGTTTTGATATGAGAAGCTAAAGCTTCTAGTTGTTCATTGTTTATCTTAACAGCAAAAGGTGGCTTTATAGTTTTAATAGGTTTTTCAAACTCTTCTCTTACATGCTCTAAAACATCTCTTCGTGTAGCTCCTAAAAATCCTGCATCAAAGATTTTATAACGCCCTGCTCGTCCTGCTATTTGCACAATCTCATTTACTGTTATTTTTCTTCTAGATATACCATCAAATTTTGTATCTGTTGTAAAGAGTATATTTTTAATAGGAAGATTTAAGCCCATAGCAATTGCATCTGTTGCTATTAAAATATCACTTTTTTGCTCTCTAAATCGTCTTGCTTCATCACGCCTAACTTCAGGAGACAAATTTCCATAAATTACAGAAACTCTATATTTCTTTTGAAGTTTTTGTTTTAGTTGTAAAACATCTTTTCTAGAAAAAGCAATAAGTGCAGTTCCACTCTCTAATCGCTCAAGTGCAGTATGTTTGTCTAATACACTTAAGGGTGTTTTTCTTTGATGTTTTACAACCTCAAGCTCTTCGCCTAAGTATGCTGCAATTCTTCTAACTGCATCTAATGCATTAACAGATCCTGTCATAATCACAGTTTTAGCAGGAACTGCAATAATTGCATTTACCCAAGCCCAACCTCTATCTATATCATCAAGCATTTGAACTTCATCAATAACAGCCACATCAACATCAAGATTAAAATCAATCATCTCAATAGTTGAACATACATGAGCTGCATCTTCATTTATAATCTGCTCTTCCCCTGTAATTAAAGAAGCGTCAATTTTTTGCTCTTTTAAATCTTCATATCCTTCAAGTGCTAAAAGTCTAAGAGGAGCTAAATATAAGCCACTATTTGCAGCTTTTAACTCTTGCATTGCATTATATGTTTTACCAGAATTTGTAGGGCCTACGTAAAATTTTAATTTTCTATTTAAAGTTCTTGCTAAGGGGTAAAGTGATTTTAAATCACATTTTAATAAGGTTTGTAATTGTTGTTGCCAGTTTTCTTTCATGGGCGTATTATAATCAATTGAATATAATATCAGATTAAATAAAGAATATAGATTGAAGGTTATTAATGAATTGTGAATATTTTGGGAAATGTGGCTCTTGTGTTTTATGGGATAAAGCTTATGAAGAACAACTTAATTATAAAATAAAAAGAGAAAAAGATAGATTTTCTAATTTTACAAATATGGAATTTGACATAATAAAAAGTGAGTCTCAAAACTTTAGAAATAGAGCTGAGTTTAGAATCTGGAAAAATTATGATGAAAATGACAATGCAACACTTTCATATGCAATGAATGATTTTGATAAAAAAACTTTAGAAATAGATTCTTGCGGCATAGTTTCAGAAGACATAGCAAACTTAATGCCAAAACTTCTAGAAGAGATTTCAAATGACGAAATACTAAAATTCAAGATTTACTCACTTGAGTTTTTAAACTCAACTACAGATGATATGCTTGTAACCCTAATCTACCATAAAAAACTAGATACTATATGGGAAGCAAAAGCAAAAGCCTTAGAAAAAAAATTAAATATTAAAATCATAGGAAGAAGCAGAAAACAAAAAGTAGTTCTAACAAATGATTATATAGAAGAAGAATTAAACATTCAAAATACAACATTCAAAATTCATTACAAAGAAGGTGGTTTTACCCAACCAAATGCAAAAGTAAATGTTAAAATGATTTCATGGGTTTTAGAAAACTTAAAAGAAAGCCAAAATGACCTTTGTGAACTTTATTGTGGAGGTGGAAACTTTACAATTCCTCTAAGCAAAAAGTTTAGAAAAGTTTTAGCAACGGAAATATCAAAAACCTCAATAAATTCAGCAAAAACAAATTGTGCCTTAAATGATATAAAAAATATAGACTTTATAAGAATGAGTGCAGAAGAGTTTGTAGAAGGCTTACAAGAAAAAAGAACTTTTAGAAGACTTGAACATATAGATTTAAAAGCTTATAACTTTGACTCAATTTTTGTAGACCCACCACGTGCAGGACTTGATGATACAACTAGAGCCTTAGTAAAAGATTTTGATACTATTATTTATATTTCATGTAATCCTGAAACTTTACACAGAGATTTAAGTGAATTAACAAAAACACATAAAATAGAAAAGTTCGCACTTTTTGATCAGTTTGCTTACACAAATCATATTGAGTGTGGGGTTCTCTTAAAGAGAATAAAAACTTAGCTTAGATAAAATTTAGTATACAAACTGTAAAGGTGAAAAAATGAAAATAAATCCACAAGCAGCAAATATAGCTCAAGAAGCATATTCTAAAAACAGTAATATAAAAAAAGATGAAAACCAAAGTAATAAAGCAGAGATAAAAGACTTAAGTAAAGAAGTAGCTTTAGATATTTCATCTACGAAAGAGCCTCTAAATCAAAATGACTTACCTGAAATAAAAGAAAAAATAGCAAGTATTAGTAAGCAACTAGATATTGATTATAAAAAAGACTCTGCAAACTTTTCTAAAAACAATGTTAGTTTTTATGAAGGTTCCTTCCTAACTTCTCAATCTTCAAATCTAAATGAAACAGCAGCTAGATTACTTTCAGAGTAATCTAGTTAAAAACTTGAAACTTTTTTTAAACCCCATCTCAAATTTAATCTAATTTTAAGAATTGGTGTGTCATAATTCTTCATATACAAATTAGGTATCAATTGATTCCGAAGAAGAGAGATTTATTTTTCTTCTATGCTTGGTAAAACAAGAAGGTTTTTTGAGGTGATTTTATATCACAATGTTGTCATAAATAAAAAGGATTTATTATGATTATTAACACAAACATCTCATCAATTACTGCTCAAGAAGCAGCTACAAATACAAATAATAACATTTCAAGTTCATTAGAAAAACTTTCTACTGGTCTTAAAATTAATAAAGCGTCAGATGATGCTTCTGGTTTAGCAATTGCTGATAAACTTAGAACTCAAGTTACGTCAATTGATCAAGGTATTGATAATGGTAACTCTGCGGTTACATTATTACAAATTGCGGATAAGTCTATGGCTGAACAATCAAATATTCTTGATACAGTTAAAGCTAAATTAATTCAAGCAAATACAGCTACAACTTCATCAGCAGGTAGAACTGCTATTGCTGCTGATATTTCTAAATTAATGACTCAATTTGATAATATAGCAAAATCTACAAACTATAATGGTACAGATTTAATTTCTGGAAGTGCAACGGCATTAAACTTCCAAGTTGGAGAAGATTCTGTAAAAGGTTTAATCACTATGGATGCTGTTAATTCTGCTGCTTCATCATACAGCTTAGGAGCCTTAACAACTATTACTTCACTTACTGCTGCTTCAGCTGCAACTTTACAAACTACTGTAAATACTGCTATCGATGACCTGAACGTAAACAGAGGTGAGATTGGTGCCACTCAAAATCAAGTAGAGAGTGCCGTTAGAAACTTAATGACTATGTCTACAAATGTTTCTGCAGCGGAATCTATTATTAGAGATGTTGATTATGCTGAGGAGTCTGCAAACTTTAATAAACAAAACATTATTTCTCAAGCTGGTTCATATGCAATTAGCCAAGCGAATACTGTTCAACAAAACGTTCTTAGATTACTTCAGTAAGCTAGTCTAGCAAATTTATTTGCGTAGAATGTTTCTGTGAAAATGTTTTAAGATTATTACAATAGTAATTATTCTTAATTACAAAAAAGGGTTAGATTTTTATCTTACCCTTTTTTTTATTTGTATTAAATATGTTTCATAAATCTCAATTAAATTTAGCACTTGTTTATAAAAAATCGTTTCTACCTTTCTAAGTTTAATACTTACAATTTTAAGATCCATTTTTTTATCATTAAAACTATACTTAATATAAGGCATAACAAAGTTAAAATAATTTGCAATTATTCTTAAAAATAATTTATCGTTATTTTTAATCATTTCAGTATAAAGTTCTAAAAATTTTGTATTAAATTCTTCTATATTATTTGAACTATTCTTTTTTAAAAACACTTTTTTTAATAGCTTTTTATATTTTTCTATACTAGAAATTTTCACATCCAAATCTTTTTTTTCTTTTTTTAGCAAGCCAAACTCACTGATAGATTTCAAAGTATCCATCAAAAATCTTTTATCTTCAATATCTTTATATTCAAATATTTCATCTGTTTTTCTTAAAATAGTTCCCTCAATATATGCGCCATCAATACATAAATTATATATCTTTTGAAAATCTTTCTTGAAAATCTTAATAATCTGCACATATTGATTAATGGATAAAGCAAACATTCTATTAGTTATTACTTTTTCTTCACTATTACCTTTTACATGAATAAACTCTTTTATAGAAGTATTCCCTGAACTTATTACTTCATTTAATTGTGAAGACTCCTTATCAAATTGCTCTCTTTTATTTACATAACCCTTAAAATGGCTCTCGCCTGTTTTTTTGTCCAATGCTAAATCCATGCCAAGCAAGTATATATTATCAATATTCATATCTAAAAATAAAGATAAAGTTATTTCTCCAATACTAATTCCATTATATACGTTAGAATTATATTTATAATTGTCAAGAACCTCAAAAAGAAATAATTTCTCTTGATTAAATCTATTTAATATTTTTGTTGGAGTATTAATAGATGCTAATACAACTGTATCTTTTAATAAAATTACATCATTTTTATTAAAATGAGTACGATTTAATATTTCAAATTTTGGATCAACAGTAGTAACAATATCTGGAGTAATACCATTATCAAACAATTTCTTATATGATGCACCAATTGAAACTATTATAAATTTCTTTTGATTATCTTTTAACCACTTTATATTATGTAGTAAAGATGGACCTGCTCCAATTATAATAACAGGCTTATCTTTGAAAAAAGAGAAATTTGAAAATTTTTTCTTTGTAGTTAATATTTTATAATTATCGATATGCTTCGAAATAGAATAAAAAGTGTCATGTAAAAGTTTTAAATAGTCAAAAGTCACTCCATTTGATAAGTATGATTCATTTAAAAATTTATGAATTAAATTATCATTAACATTAATCATTTTATAAAATTTTATATTATAATTTGAATGGATATACATATTATTATAAAATATATTTATTTTTTCATCAAGGATGCTTTCTTCATCCATTATAGAAAATATAATTTTTGCTTTATTGTTAAAACTTTTATAATCAACTACAAATAATGACAATCTAAATATTTCCAGATTTTCTTCATAAATAAAACAACATTTAAAATTAGTTTTTTCTTGAAAATCTTTTAAGTGTGTTCCTAATAAATTTCCAAAAAAGATAAATTTATCAACTTCTTTATATTCCTTTGTTTTTGAATAAGTGTCTCCTAACACTTCAGAATATTCACTCATATGATTTAATAATAAATTTTCTAAAAGATCAAATTTAGAATTTTTAATTTCTATGTTCTTTTCTCTTTTCATATAAATATTTTGTGCAAGGTTGTTAAAAGTAAGTGTTTTACTTAAATCGACTTTATTTAAAAAATGTTCATTTAGTAGTTTTGCATTTTTACCATAAAGGTAAGTATTTTCTTTAATATTCAATATGTCAAATTCACCTTTTTCACTTATAAAATCTAACGCAAAATTTTCTTGGAATTGACCTTGTGATAACATATCTGAAAATGCATTAATTTTATTATATAAATTTAAATCATTTTCTTTTAGAAATTCCAAATTTAAATGATATTGAGATACTAAAGCATTTTGTAAATCTTGCTCTGCTTGTGTCATAAAATAACCTTTGTTTAATTAGTAAATTATTATACTATTGAATGAGTAAAACGAACGAACTAGAAGAACTTCAAAATACATTACAAGAAATTTTTTTAAATAATTTAAATTTTTTTAAAGATAAATTCCCTGTTTTATATCAAAAAATAATTGAATTTGAAAAAAGAGAGATACAAAACTATTCACTTGAATTTATTGAAAATCAATTTCAACTAATTAACTTGGAAAATCAATCTAATTTTTACAATGTGAATCCTTTCGAAGACTCAATAAATAGAGTAAATAATTTTGAATTATCTTCCGCATTTTCTCTAATAAAATTAGAAGAAATACCAAAAAAAAATCATTATGAAAATGAAATTAACGCATATGAATTTGTAAATGAATATATAAAAAAATTTGATGTGAGCTCTTTAGATATAAATAAATTTATTTTTATTGGAACTTTATTAGGAGTTCATATAAATGATTTTCATAAAGCAATGAATTGTAAATCTTATTTAATAATAGAACCTAATATAGAGATATTTAGATTATCAATGTTTCTTACAGATTATAAAATTTTATCTCAAAAAGTGAACCTTTTTTTTACAGTTAATGATTCAAAACAGGAATTTGATATTACAGTACAAAACTTTTTAAATGAAGATCTTCAATTTAATAACTTCATTCATTTTGAAAAAGCTAATGAATCATATGATTATTTAGTGGATGATTTAACTATACTTTTTAACCAAAATAGTCAAATGAGATATCCATTTTCTGAATATTTATTAAGCATAAAAAGAGGATATAAGTATTTTTTAACTAGTAAAAATAAAATTTTAAATATATCTAAAAATATAGAGGTTTTAAAAAATGAAAAAGTTCTATTTTTAGGGGCAGGACCATCCTTAAGCAAAAAAATTGAATGGTTATATTTAAATCAAAAAAAGTTTATAATTGTTGCATCTTCAGCTATATTAAAATATCTTCAGATTCTTGATATTGTTCCTGATATTATTTTAGTAATAGATGGACAAAAAAAACAAATCTTGGATCAATTTGATGTTAATGAACATATGTATAAAAATTCCATAATTCTTTCAACATTTAAAATTGATGAAGATGTATATAAAAAAATTGAAAGTGACAATACTTTTTATCTTCAAAACTCAATTGAAATATTTCGAGAATGTGCTTCTCTAAGTGGAGTAACCGTTGGAGATATAGGTATTGATTTAATTTTAAGACTTGGAGCAAAAGAATTATATTTATTAGGAATTGACGCAGCTATTGATTCTAAAAGTGGGAAAACACACATTGGTACACATCTTTCATCAAAAAGAGTTAATCTTAAAAATAAAAATAGTGGAAATACTAATTTTGAAGAGAGTATTATTTATGTAAAAGGAAATTTAGAAAAAGAAGTACCCACATTTTATGAATATAAAGAAATGATTGAAGAAATAAATCTAAGACTATCAGATTTGAACAAAGACATTAAGGTTTATAATCTAGGAACTGGCGCATTTTTCAAAAATACTATTCCAAAAGATTATAGAAAATTAAATTTTGTGTCAGAAGATATTGAGAAAAATGGATTAAAAATAAAAATAAAAAAGATACTTAAAACTTTTTGTAAAAAAAGTCTTAATGAAAATGATAAAAATAGAATAACTAGTGAGAAAAAAATATTAATAAATCTAAATCAACTTCAAATAGATACATTTTCTGATGAAGTTTTCAAACTTAATAAAGAATTCCCCTCTTCTTTAATTCTCAGTGTTTTTATAAACTATTATAAATTAATTAGTCCATATTTATTTTTTATAAAAAATAAATCTAGTGCAAATCAAACTTATAAAATACAAGTAAATATTCTTTTAAAAGAGTTTAATACTCTATACGATAGAATATAATAATTAATCTAAAGGTAAGAAATGCTTGTACCAAAACCTAGTCAAAAAACATACGGTGTTCTTCACACTGAAAATTACTTTTCATTTATAGGTTTTTGTAAAAAAGTTGAAAGTGAAGAGATTCAAAGTGTTGACATTTACTTAAATGATAAGTTGATTGATACTGTTTTAGCAGATAAAAAACTTCAAAAGATTGAAGATATTTATGATATTGAAGGTTTTGGATTTGAGTATAACTTAGATGAAAAATATATTGGCCAAAAAGGTATTATTTCTTTTAAAAATCATGTAACCAAAGAACATCTTAATAATTCGCCTTATTTATTAATAGATGAATCAAATGAAAATTTTAATGAAATAAGATTTACTTATTATGTAAATAAAATAAATAATAAAGATATTATTAATGAATATAAAAGAAAGACAATCAGTTTTATTGCAACAAATGAAAATATAGAAGATTCAAGTTTTATATCGTATATAAAAGAGCTTTCAAAGAAATTTAGTAGCTATAAAATAAATGCATTCCATTTTAATAATGAACAAAAAGATAAAATAATATCTATTTTAAAAGACTCTCAAAATATTTCTTATATAGAATTAAATAATCCAGTTCAACTTATAGAAAATACAGAGTTTTATATATTTAATAATAATTTTCCAAGTATTCAAAGAAAAATATTTTTAATTTTACGATACTATTTTAAGAATATATCTACCGTTCAATATATATCTGATTTTAAGAAATTTACTTTACGAAACCATAATACAATAT
>JBFHGG010000010.1:0-46851 GCA_041583235.1 Halarcobacter sp. | reverse complement strand
TATCATCTCTATTTGGGCCAACGAATCTATCTAATAAACTTACAAAATATTTTTTATATATATAAAACTTATATACTAATTCTACATGAAGAAACTCTTTATTTTTATTATCATATAAAATGAAGTCAATTTCGCCCAATGTTTTTTTATTTGTAATAATTTGTATGTTTTTTAATATTAAATCGTATCTTTTTGAATTTTTTATATAAAATTCAAAAAAACGTTCTATTCTCTTCCCTAAAGGGATTTGTTCTTTTATCTCTAAATCGTTAAAATTTAATAGCTTTAAATCTATTTCATCAAATTCAAATTGATCTAAACCATAAATTTGATCATTAAAAAGTGCAGGAGTTAAGTAAAATCCTAAAAATTGTTCTTTTAAATTTTTATTATACAAATATCAATCAATTGCAAGTTTATTTAACTCTATTTTTTGCTATTTCAATATCACTTTGATATTTATACATCATATAATCAAACATTGTCGTTCCAGAATTTTTATTAAAAAAAGAACTCATTTCAATAAGTCTATAACTCATTCTAAAAAATGCAGTAAAAGGTATAAAATATGTTAAAGTAACCTCATACTTTCTATAAGGATAATATTTATCAAACTCTTGTTTTAAGTTACTTAAAATCCTATTTTCTTCTGCTAACTGCTCTTTCTCTTTTAAACTCATAGTTCTTAATGCTAAGAAAAAATTTAATAAAAACATTATTAAATTTAGATTCCATCCTAAAATAAATATCTCTTCGTAAGTCATGTATACTCCATATAAAATCTAATTATAACTAATTGTACTTTTATTTATCAAAAAGACTAGATGATTTTTGTACAATACATTTTTTATAAAAATTAAATGAGGAAAGCAGATGAAGTTAATTGAAAAAAATATCACACAAACTATTGAAGAAATCTATTTATTAGAAACATTAAATTTAAATAATAAAACTATTTTAGAATTAGGTTGTGGTGCAGCTTCCATGACTAAGAAAATTGCAGAGAATGGCTTTGCTAGAAAAATAATCGCTTGTGAAGTTGATGAAATACAACATAAAAAAAATTTAGAATTAAATATAGAAAATGTAGAATTTAAACTTTGTCCTGCAGAAAATATAAAATTAGAAGATAATAGTGTTGATATTGTACTTATGTTTAAATCTTTTCATCATATACCAAAAGAGTTTATGAATAAAGCCCTTTTAGAGATTAAAAGAGTATTAAAACCAAATGGATTAGCTTATATAAGTGAACCTCTTTTTAATGGAAAACAAAATGAATTAGTCTCACTGTTTCATAATGAAGAAAAAGTTAGAATTGATGCCTTTAATCATATAAAACAAGCTGTTGATAATAATAAATTTAAACTTTTTAAAGAGATTTTTTTTCAAACAGAAATTATATATAAAGACTTCAAAGATTTTGAGAATAGACAAATGAATATGACTTTTCATAATGGTGAAAAAATTACTGAAAAATTGAAAAATGAAATAGAAGAAAAATTTAATAGTTTTAATGGAGCTAATACTATTTTTTATAAACCCTTTAGAGTAGATATCTTACAAAATATAGACTAATATTAAAGTGGAAATATTAAGTAGAGATACAATTTTTTCCACTATTTTTTGATTTATAAAGCAAATCATCAACTCTTTTAAACAAAGTATCAACATTATCATCTTTTTGAATCTCTGTTAGTCCAATACTAATTGTAATTGGCCTATTTTCAATAAGTTTCATATTTTCAACTTCATCTTTTATTTTTCGTGCAAGAGAAAGAGTATTTTGCGCATCAGACTCAGGAATTAAAACAATAAACTCCTCTCCTCCTATTCTAAAAAATATATCTGTATTTCTAATACTTTTTAAAATTGTTTTGGTCATCTCTTTTAAAACTTTATCTCCCATATCATGACCATAGGTATCATTTATAACTTTAAAATCATCAATATCAATCATTATTAAAGAAAACAATGTATTATATCTTTTAAAAAGTTCTAAGTGCTCTTCAACTTTTTGATTATAAGACTTTCTATTATATATTGAAGTTAATTCGTCAATATAAGTTTGTTCTCTTAATTTTTCATTCACTTTATATAAATCTGTGATATCTCTACTAATTCCTACTATTCCTTTTCCTTTATTTTTAGAATATTTAAAAGGTATTTTTTTAATTTGTAAAAGTTTATTTTTACCCTTATAAGATATCCATTGCTCATAAATCTGAGGAGTTCCTTTTTCTAAGGTTTTTATGTCATTATCTTGAAAAGTTTTTGCATATTTATTATCAAATAGTTCAATATCATGTGAACCAATAATCTCTGCTTTGCTTTTATTTACTAGTTTTGCGAATGCATCATTACAACCCATATATTTTAAATTACTGTTTTTATAAAAAATATAATCATTTGTAGAATTAATAACTGTATCTAATAAATCTCTTGATTTTTTAATTTCTCTCAATAATAGAGTTACTACAAAAAATATTAAAATTAAAAAAGTAGAAATTAGTAGTAAGGCATTTTTTTCAATTAATGTTAATTTTAAAACAATTTTTTTATGTGGATTAAATTCATAAATAAAAGAATCAATATCTAAATCTTTTTTTACCATTCCTAAAACTTTAAAAATATTAGTAATCTCTTGTACTTTTTCTTTTTCTATAGATCCAATAATTTTATTACCATGATTAAAAGCTATTTTTTTTAGTATTTCAGCCTCTTTTATATAATGTAGCATTGTTTTATTCTGTGTATTATATTTTTTATAAATTATTTCTGCCGTTTCACTAATATTATCAAAAGCATAACTCCATCCTTTTAAAGATGCTTCTAAAAAATCTTTTGTTACTTTGGGATTATTCTCTACAAAACTTGAAGATGTAAATAAAATATCACTATAGAAATCAAAACCATAATCTTTTGGATCTAAAACTGTATACTCAATATTCCTATTTTTCATAATAATTGGCTCATTTGATAAATATGAAGCCACCGCATCAACTTTTTTATTAATTAAATCATCTATATTAAAAGAGTGAGGTAAAGAGATAAAATCTTTTTTATAAATTCCTTGTGAATTTAACATTGCTAAAATAGAAGCTGTATTTTTAGCATCAGGCGTAATCATTACTCTTTTATTACGTAAATCCTCAGGTTTATTTATATTTGAATCTTTTCTTGCTAATAATACTAAAGGTGAATATTGGAAAATAGCAGCTAAAGCAACAATTTCTTCTCCATTTATTTTATCAATAATTAATGAAGAACGACCAACAGCAAAATCATAAGCCTTATTATTAAAATTTTTTGATAATTCAATTTTATTATTTAGCTCATTAATTTCAACATCCAAGCCTAATTTTTCGTAGTATCCTTTTTCTTTTGCAACATAGTATCCAGCAAATTGAAATTGATTAAGCCAATTCAATTGAAGCACTACTTTTTTTAAAGGTTCTGCAAATAATGATATAGAAAATAAAAATATTAAAATAAGTAATTTTTTCATATGAACTCTTTCTATCCTATATTAAAATATTATACACAAAATTAAAAATAATGTATAGTTACTTTTGATACAATATCAAACAAAAATTATAATAAAGTATTAAGATGAATCAAAATGAATATAATGAAAAAATAGCAAAATTAATATCATGGGCAAAGGCATATTATGTAAATGATAATCCGATTGCAAGTGATGAAGAGTATGACAAACTTTCTCGTGAATGTTTAGCTTATGAACAAGAAAATCCAAAACTTTCTCATCCTAATTCTCCAAATAAAAGAGTTGGTGGATTTGTTTTAGATGGCTTTGAAAAAGCTACACATTTATCTAGGATGTGGTCACAAGAGGATGTATTCAATACAAAAGAATTAATTGATTGGATAAATAGAGCTAAAAAAGTAAATACAGATTTAAATTTCTATTGTGAACCAAAATTTGATGGAGCCTCTTTAAATTTAATATATGAAAATGGCTTACTAAAACAAGCTATTACAAGAGGAGATGGAAATATTGGAGAAGATGTAACAAATAATGTTAAAACTATTCATTCAATTCCTCTTCAAATAAAAGAAAAGTCACTTTTAGAAATTAGAGGTGAAATTGTAATAAAAAAAGCTGACTTTGATAAAATAAATGAAGAAAGACTAAAAAATAACGAACAATTATTCGCAAATCCTAGAAATGCAGCAGCAGGAAGTTTAAGACAATTAGATCCAAATATTACAGCAAAAAGAAAACTATTTTTTAATGTTTGGGGAGTTGGTCAAAACTCATTAGATTATACAAAATATAGTTTAATGATGCATTATATTTATTCTTTAGGTTTTGAAAATCCACCAATGACAAGCAAAACAACTACAGTAGAAGGAATAGAAGAGTTATACCACAAGATAATTGCTTCTAGAGACTCTATTGAAATGATGCTTGATGGAATGGTTATAAAAATTGATGATATTGAAACACAAGAAGAGTTAGGTCACACTGTAAAATTTCCAAGGTGGTCTTGTGCTTATAAATTTCCTGCCGTTGAAAAGACTACAAAAATTAAAAATATAATTCAACAAGTAGGACGTACAGGAGTTATTACTCCTGTTGCTGTAGTAGAACCTACATTAATTGAAGGTTCTACTGTTGAGCGTGCTTCATTACATAATTATGATGAAATTGCAAGATTAGATTTAAGAATAAATGATGAAGTTATTATTATAAAAAGTGGTGATATTATTCCTAAAATTACTAAAGTATTAAAAGATAGAAGAACAGGAAAAGAAGAAAAGATACAAAGGCCAACAAAATGTCCTAAATGTGAAAGTGAACTTTTAGATGAAGGTACATTAATCAAATGCCAAAATTTAGATTGTCCAAGTATTGTTGCTAATTCAATTATTTATTTTGCTTCAAAAAACTGTATGAATATTGATGGATTAGGAATAAAAATTGTAGAACAACTTGTAAGAGAGAAAAAAATATATGATATTTTAGATTTATACTCTTTAAAATATGAAGACTTAGAAAATCTTGAAGGTTTTAAAGCAAAAAAAATTAATAATCTATTAAACTCTATTCAAAAAACAAAAAAAAGTGCTCTTAATAGAGTTATAAATGCCTTAGGTATTGAACATATAGGGGAAGTTGCTTCAAAACAAATTTGTTTAGAGTTTGGTTTAAATCTTATAAATATTGATTTAGATTCTTTAATAAGTTTAGATGGAATTGGTGAACAAATGGCCAAATCTTTTTGTGAATTTATGAGAGTTAATCATGAAGTAGTATTAAAATTAATTGAGATTATAGATCCCCTTGTTGAAGAAAAAATAGAAGTAGAAGAGAATACATTTAAAGGTAAAACTGTAGTTTTAACAGGAACAATGAGTCAATCTAGAGGCCTAATTAAAAAAGAACTAGAATCTTTAGGAGCAAAAGTTTCTTCTTCAATTTCTAAAAAAACAGATTTCTTAATATATGGAGAGGATGCAGGTAGCAAATATGATAAAGCTGTTACATTAGGTGTAAAGACATTAACTGAAATACAAATGAGAGAAATTATTTAATTATCTAAGAAAATTGAAATTAATGTGTTACTTTTTTGTGTCTTTCTAGAATATTATAAGTAAAAATAATAAATATACTTAACTTTTCTTCTTAAATACTTTATAATTATAACAGTTAAAATTAAAGGCTGTTAAATGAGTAGTGTATTTACAGGAGAAAAGTCATTAACCATGACTATGCTAATGACTCCAGACAAAGCAAACTTTACGGGGAATAATGTACATGGTGGTGAGATTCTAAAAATGCTAGACCATGTTGCATATGCATGTGCTGCTAGATATACAGGCAATTATGCCGTAACCTTATCTGTTGACATGGTATTATTTAAAAACCCTATAAAAATTGGTTCTTTAGTCACTTTTCATGCTTCTGTTAATTATACAGGTAGAACATCAATGGAAATTGGAATTAAAGTTATTTCAGAAGATATAAAAGATCACACATTAAAAAATACAAATGTTTGTTATTTTACTATGGTTTCAGTAGATGAAAATGATAATCCAATACCTGTTCCTAAACTAGAACCAGAAACAGAAGATGAAAAAAGAAGATATAATGATGCAATAGAAAGAAGAGAATTTAGAATGTCAACTAGACACTCTAAATAATATATTTTAAAAAAAATTAAGTCAAAAGCCTATGCTTTTGACTCAATAAATTCTTCATATGAACCTTTAAAGTCTATGATAGAACCATCTTCTTGAATTTCAATAATTCTATTTGCATATGCATCTAATAATTCCCTATCGTGAGATACACAAATAACAGAACCAGGGAACTCTAATAATCCCTCTCCTAGTGCAATAATAGCTTCAAGGTCTAAGTGATTTGTAGGCTCATCTAAAACCATAAAATTTGGTTGTTCAAGCATAATTTTTGAAAGCATCATTCTATGTTTTTCACCACCCGAACATGATTTAACCTGTTTCTCTTGCTCAGTTCCATTAAATAACATTCTACCAAGACAATTTCTAATTTCCGCAATATCTGCATCTCTATCAAAATCTCTTAACCAATCATATAGAGTCATATCCCCATCGATTAAATCAGTTGCATTTTGAGGGAAATATGAATTTTGAATTGTTGCACCCCAGTGAATATCACCCGCATCTGCTTGAATATTTTCAACAATAACCTCACATAAAGTAGTTTTACCAATACCATTTGGCCCTATTAATGCAATTTTATCATCTTTTTCAACTGTAAATGAAATATCATTTAAAACTTGTTTTCCATCATATGATTTTGAAATATTTTTAATACTTAATAATTCTTTACCAACTTCTCTTTTTTGTCTAAAAATAATTGATGGGTCACGTCTACTAGAAACTTGAATTGCTCCAACATCTAATTTATCAAGTTGTTTTTGTCTTGAAGTTGCTTGTTTTGCTTTTGAAGCATTAGCTGAGAATCTAGCAATAAATTTTTCTAATTCATCTTTCTCTTTTAATTTTCTATTCATATCTTTTTCATTTTGTTTAGCAATTACAGTTGAAGCAATATACCAATCATCATAATTTCCTGAGAACTCTCTAATTTGTTTAAAATCAACATCTAGGATATTTGTACAAACAGCATTTAAAAAGTGTCTATCATGTGAAATTACAACCATAGTACCATCATGATGTTGTAATTGATTTTCTAACCAACCAATTGTAGATATATCCAAGTTATTTGTAGGCTCATCTAAAAATAATACATCTGGTTTTGGATATAAAACTTGTGCTAATAAAACTTTAAATTTATCACCACCCGTTAATGTTGACATTAAATCACCATGTTGAGAAGCAGGGAAATCTAAATCTTCTAATATTTTTGTAATTTTTACATCATATTCGTAAGTTGGATCTTCTTCACAACATACAATTTCTAATTCACCTAATTTATCACCAATTTCATCAGTATATTCTTCTAAATATAATTTTTCTTTTTCTTTTATTGCGTCATAAAGTCTTTTATTACCTAAAAGTACTGTATCAAAAATTGAATACTTTTCAAATGCAAATTGATTTTGACTTAAAGTACCAACTTTCTTACCATTTTGAACTTGTACTTCACCTTCTGTTGCGTCTTCTATTCCTGATAATATTTTAAGAAAAGTTGTCTTACCTGCACCATTAGCACCGATAAGTCCATATCTTTTACCATTATCAAGTTTTACATTAATATCTTGGAAAAGCACTCTTGAACCGAATGCTTTCTTAAGGTTTACTGTTTGAACCATATTATTAAATTCTCCATTCTGTGTTATTCCGCGATTATATCTAAAACTATCTATAAGAAAAGTTAGAGAAGAAAGGGTAAAACTATTCTAGAATATTTGCAATCTCTTTTATAGCATCTTCATTTTTTAGACTAAATTTAATTTCAATTCTTCTTGAAGCATCAGAATCTTCTTTTCCATTTTTATTATAAATTGGATCTAAAAAAGACCTTCCACTGGCAACTATAAGATTTTTTAAATTCTCTTTATTATCAAACTCTAATGATAATAAAAAGTCCATCACAGAATAAGCTCTTTTTTGAGAGAGTTCTAAATTATATAAAAAAGCACCCTTTGAATTTGTATGTCCTTCAATAGTAATTTTATCAATATGTTTATTTATCTCTTCATTTTCCAATATTGTTTTAAAGTAATCATAAACTGCATTTTTTAAAGCATCTTTTGAACTCTCTTTAAGTTCAAAGTCACCTTCATCAAAAAGAATTTTTGAAGATAATCTAAGACTTCCATTTTTAGGGTCTATTTGAATATTTTTCCCTAGTTTATTTTTAAGTAAACTTATTACTTTTACTTTTATTCCTGTAAAACTTTTAATTTTTTCTTTTGTAGACTCTAAGTCTTTTGATAAGAGTTCATGTTTTCGTTTTGAATCTTCTAATTTATGTGCCATAAATTTAATTTCATCATCTAATAATTTACTTTTTTCTTCAAAAGATTTAATCAAAACTTTTTTCTCTAAAACATCTTCTAATAATTCATCTAATTTTTTATCTTTTTCATTCGATAAAATTTTTAACTTTTCTATATCTGCTAATAAAACAGTTTTCTCTTCAAAAGATTTATTTATTTTATCTTTATACTCTTTTTCTAGAAGAGTTAACTCTTCTAATTTTTTCTCTTTTTTAATAAGTTCATCAAAGGCAGAACTATTTTTATTTTGTTCATCTTTTAATAAGAGATTTAATTTTTCATTTTCTAAAAAAGATTTTTTTAATCTAAGTTTTATCTCTTCAAAGTTTGTGTTGCTTTTAGCTAAATCTTTTTTTGTTTTTTCTAAATCTTTTACAACATTTTTAATCTGTTTAGCTTTTTCTTTTAATGCTTTTTTATTCTTTTCTAAGGCTATTTTTTCATTTTTTAACGTAAGTTCTAAAAGTTTTGATTCACCTTGAAGAAGAGAATATTTAACAATGATAGCACCAATAAGTAAGATAAATACAAAAAGTAGTCCTGCCATTAAATCTGCATAAGATATCCAAAAATTAGTGCCATTATCTTTTTTCATTTTATTTACTTTTCATATCTTGCTCTAGCAAATTTTTTCCTAAGCTTTTTAAGTCACTTGAAACTAATTCAAAAGATGATAAAACAGAATATATTTCATTTCTAACTGCTTTTGAGTTATACTCTTGTTCAGATATTGAATTCTCTAAACCATCATTTGTTTTTAAAATTGAATCATGTAAACTTTTAAAATCTTCTATTAATAAGTTTTGTTTATTAGCTGTATCTTCAAATAATTTTGATAAAGCCAAATAGTTTTTACTTAATCTTTGTTCACTATTCTTAAACTCTTCATCAATTCTTTCAATAACATCAAGTTTTGCCTTAGCTATTGCATCTAATTTAAAAATATATTCGGGAGTAATTACATTTTCAATTTTTTCTAAAAATTTTTGATTTTGTTCTTGATTATCAAGAATTTTATATAATTCAATCTCTTCTTTATTCCATAAAGTACTTTTATACTGATTACTTATTTCATTAACATCATTCTCAATTTTTGTCATTCCTCTTTTTTCAAAAAATATCCACCAAATTGATAAAAATATTCCATAAATAGAAGCATAAAAAGCTGTACCAACACCACTTAATAAGATTGTAATTTCATTTTCTAAAGCAGCCTTTGATTCAACAGTAAAATTTGGCATTGAAATTGCAATTGCTGTAAAAGTACCTAAAATTCCAAGTGTTGGGAAAATTGAAGAAGCAATACTTGAAAAATTATCATTTCTGACATTATTAATATGATTATCAAAAAAAGAATCTACATTTCCATAAGATTTCTTTTTCCCTGCAATTATTAGTTCATTATCTAAAAGATACGTGTCAACTTCTTCAATTACTTTTTGTAAAGAGTTTCTAAAAGTAGAAAAAGAGTACCAAGCATTATGGGGAATAAAAGACATAAAAATCAATAATATTAAAAAAATAATTATGATTGAATGCATTTCAACCTTTAATGGAATAATATTAAAAAAACCCAATAACAATGATAAAAACAACACCAAAGGAAGTGATAATATCATTATAAATCTAGGGCTAGAACTTATTCTTCTCTCATTCAAATCAATCATGTAAATCTCCAATAAAAAATCTTGATAATTGTAACATAAAAAAATACTTAAAAATCTAAATTAAATCGTTATTTTTTATAAAATTATTCTGGTCTATAAACTTTTATATTTTGATAATTATGTGCATCTCTTAAATATTGTGCGTGAAGTTGACTTAAAATTCCTTTATCACAATAAAATAGATATTCTTTATCTTGAGGAAGTTTATTAAACTCTTTTTTTAAGTTATAAAATGGAATTTTTATTGTCTCACAAGAAGCTTCTATACAAGCATCACCTTGTCTAATATCTATAAGAGTATATTTTCCACTTGAAACATCACTTATTGTTTCCATTAAACCAATATCTTGAACATCATCTGCAATTTCATCAACATTAATTTTTATTGCATCTTCAACTGCTTTTTCTAAAACAGAATAATCAAACTTTTTAGACTCTTTTTCCATTCTTTCATATGAGCCATGAGTTACAGGGTTTTTAGAAATAACTCCACAATACTCAGGCATAGCCTCTGCAAAATGTCTAGTTCCGATACTATTTGCTATATCCATTATTTCAGGTTTATTCATAGTAGAAAGTGGTCTTATCACTAATTTTTCTGTTGCTTGGTCTATTAAAGCTAAATTTCTTAAGGTTTGACTTGATACTTGAGCAATACTTTCACCCGTAAGAAGTGCATCAATTCCCATTTCATTTGCAATTTTTTCTGAAGCTTTAAGCATTAATCTTTTTAAAGTAACACCCATATATGATTCATGAGTTGATCTAAAAATTTCTGTTACTACATCATCAAAAGGAACGGAAGTGAAAGAAATTCTATGGGAAGAACCAAATTTATTCCATAAATAAAATGCAACTTGTTTTACACCAATTTCATGTGCAACACCACCTAAATTAAAAAAAATAAAGTGTGTTTTAATTCCTCTTTTCATAGTTAGATATGAAGCAACAGTTGAATCAAATCCACCGGACATTAAAGATAAAATATCTCCTTGTGAACCTAAAGGAAAACCTCCAAGACCTTTATACCTTTGAGTTATGATATTTAATTGATTATGCTCTAATTCCATTTTTATAGTAACTTCAGGATTATGTAAATCAACCTTTTTTGCATTACTATGAGCTAGCATATACCCACCAACTGTTTGTTCTATATTAATTGATTTAAAATCATGTGAACCTGTACGTTTAGCCCTTACAACAAAAGTTTTACCATCAATCTCTTTTGCCATATGCTTATTAACTATAACTTTTATTTCATCTAATGTATTTATTTTATCAAATTGTAATGCTTCTAATACTAGTTCTATACCTGGAGTATCTAGTAATCTAATTCTAGTTTCAACAACAAAATCAAGTGGACAGATTATTTCTATTTTATCAAAGAATTTTTTAATTTTAATATCTTCTGAAATTTTTCCTAAAAGTTTTTGTAAGTTTCCATGTAATTGATTCACCATTTGTCTTTTTGCAGACGAACCTTTGATCATAATTTCTGGGAAAAATTTTATTATAAATTTTTGAGTTTTTATTTCTTCTGTACTCATTATTTGTATGCCTTATATTTTAAATAAGCAGAATTATATCATAAGAGTAGTAAAGTTTCATGAAGCTTACTTTTATAAATAAGAAAATTATTAAAGGCATCAAAATCAAAAAAACTGCAATCTTTACTCTTTTACTATTATCAATGACCGTTATGATGTCCAATGTTGCGATTGTTACTTCCTTACCAAGATTTCAAGAATATTTTTCACATATAAAAAATATTGAATTTTATTCTAGATTGATGTTAACTCTTCCTTCTTTAACCATTGGAATTCTAGCTCCTTTTTTAGGTCATTTTGTTTTTAGATTTGGAAAGAAAAGTTCTGCAATTATAGCTTTAGCAATTTTTGCATTAACTGGAAGTGCAGGATTATTTTTAGAAAAAATAGAATATTTTTTAATATCAAGGGCTTTATTTGGAATCGCAATTGCTACACTAATGATTGTATCAACTTCTCTTATAGGAGATTATTTTAAAGACAAGGCAAGATATAAATTTATGGCTTATCAAAGTTCTTTTATGGCTGTAGGAGGTGTATTATTTGTTTTAGGAGGTGGTTTTTTATCAGATATTAACTGGAGACTCCCTTTTGGAATATATTTAATTGGCTTTTTACTTCTTCCAATGGCTATATACTTTTTATATGAAGTTCCTAAAGACTCAATATTAAATGAAGAAGAGACTATTATTTCTACAAAACTCTTTGTAGTTTATTTCTTTGCTTTTTTTTATATGCTAATATTTTTTATTTTACCAACACAAATTCCATTTTTATTAATCGATCATTTTCACGCAAGCGGAAAAGTTGCCGGCTCAATTATTTCATTAGCTTTTTTGGCAAATGCTTTAGGTGCAATCTCTTTTTCAAAATTAAAAGTAAGATTCACTTATTCAAGTATTTATCTCATTGGCTTATTTGTTATTTCATTTGGTTTTCTTAGTATTAGTTTGGTAAATAATATTTTCTTATTTTATTTTACTGCGCCCATTCTAGGTTTTGGTGGTGGTATTATGATGACAAATATAACTGCTTGGATGCTTAGTCGTAGTTCAAATAAAAGAAGAGTTAAATCATCAGGTTATTTAACTAGTGCTTTATTTTTAGGACAATTTTTTTCACCAATACTTTTTCATCCACTTGTTAATTATTTTGGAGTTCAAAAGTTTTTCTTAGTTATTGCTATTTCTCTTTTATTAATAGTACTTTCATCATTCTTATTATATAAAAATAAGAAAATATAAATCATAAAAATCAATTGGTGATTTATTTATCTAAACCAATTGATTTTATTATTTTATTTAATTAATTTATTTAATAGCTTTGGCATTTCAACAGCTATTTCATTAAATTTATAATTAAAACTCTCAACAACTACTTCATATAAATGGTGTTTTTTATATTTTTCATGCCATTTTATTTCTTTATTTTCATAAAGATTATAAAATTCATATCTTAATTTATAAGCTTCTTTTTCTAAGTTAGTTTTAGTCAAAGTAACACTTTACTTTATAAACTCTACAACATCTTCAAATTTTTCTCTTAATTGTGTTGATTGTTCATTTATTCTATATCCAAAAGGAAGTACACAAGATACTTGGAATTTTGCTGTATCAAGTTCAAGTGCTTTTTCTAGATTTTCTTTTTCAAAACCTTCAATAGGACACGAATCAATACCTTTTATAGCTGCTGCTGTCATCATATTTCCTACTGCAATATAAGTTTGCTTTGCAGTCCATGCATAAATATTTTCATCACTACTTAAAGTATTTGCTAAGTGAGAAGCATAAACGCCATTATAAAAATCTTGTTTTTCTTGTGGCATTTCACGTCTTGCAAATCTTTGTCTTGGAATTCCACTTTCAGGTTTTGCACATTCAATTCCTGCTAAAACAATTACAAGATGTGAACAAGATGTAATTTGTGGTTGATCCCAACAAAAAGGTCTAATTTTTGCTCTTAATTCATCATTTGTTATAACTAAAAACTTCCAAGCTTCCATACCAAAAGATGATGGCGATTTTCTTCCTGCTTCTAAAATAAATTTTAAATCCTCATCCTTTATCTTTTTTGTTTCATCAAAAATCTTACATGCATGTCTAAAATCCATAGCTTCACTAAATGTTTTTTCCATATTTTTATCCTTTTAAATTATTTTCTAATGTTTTTGTAAATTTTCCTAATTCTAACTCTAAATCTAAATCACCTTTAAAGATATCATGAACAGAATACGTATCAGTTTTTTTAGCTCCACAAAATTGAAAAATTTTATGTACTGAATAATTAGCTTCATCTACACTTAATCCTTCAAAGAAACCCTCTTTATTATCGAACTCTGAACTCGGACAGTTATATGTAAGACTTAGCATATATTTTTTATCTCTTAGCAAACCAGCACTTCCATACTTTTTAGAAGCATCATCTCTACTTCTTCCATCATTTATATATGTTACAGTACCAATACCACCGCTTGCAATTTCATCCATATACTTCTTTGTGCTCCAAGGTAAACCCATCCAATATACAGGGTATTGTAAAAGAATAAAATCAGCCCAATCCCATTTTTCAAGCTCTTCTTTTACATTATACCCTTTATCAGGATAAGAATTCTTTACTTCATAATTATTAGTTTTACAATATTCATTTGCCGCTTTTATATATTCATTAGTAAGTCCACCTTCAGCAATATTTTCATAATACTGATGACCATTTATAATTAAAACTTTTTTCATAAGAGACCTTTCAATTATTCATATTTTTTGAATTATAATTCTATTACACTTAATTTATGCTTACAGTACTTTAGGTAAGCAATAGAGTTTAAATAACTTTATGATATAATACAAATTAAAGGATTTAATAATGTATTATATAAATGATAAAGAGTATAATTGTACAGTAGCAGTTACTCTTGATATATTCAATGATAGATGGAAATTAGCTATTATCTGGCATTTACTTGATTCTGAAAAAAGATTTAAAGACTTGCATGAAGTAATTAGTGAAATCACACAAAAAACATTAACAGTAAAACTTAAAGAGCTTGAAGAGAAAAATATTATACATAGAGAAGTTTTTGCAGAAGTTCCACCAAAAGTTGTTTATTCATTAACAGATGCAGGAAAAGAGCTTAAACCTGTTTTAGAAGAGATGTATAAATGGGGAATTACTTATGTTGAAAAATTTGGTAAAATAACCGAAGACAATTCTTGTGAAACTAATATTTGTAAAAAATAATTAAATTAATATACTAAGCGTGTAAATTTATTTATGGAAAATTTTATATTAATACTTTTAGCTATTTTAATAGGTTATGTTCTTAAATTTTTGAAGCTACTTCCAAAAGATGCAGCTACTGTTTTAAATCAATTTGCTATTTATGTCTCTTTACCTGCAATGATTTTATTAATGATTCCAAAGTTAGAATTCTCAATTGATATGTTTATTCCAATAATCATTTCATGGGCTGTTATGATAATTACTGCTTTTTTAACTCTATTTATATCTAAGGCATTGGATTTTTCAAAAGAAGTTACAGGCTCTTTAATGTTAGTTTCAATTTTAACAAACTCATCATTTCTTGGTATTCCAATAATAAATGCTTATTTAGGAGAAGAAGCTCTTCCTTATGTCTTAGTATACGATCAATTAGGAACATTTATAGCTCTTGCTACCTATGGGACTTTTATTGCTTCATATTATTCTAGTAAGCAAAACCTTACTTTTAAGATTATGGTTCTAAAAGTTTTAACTTTCCCACCATTTCTTTCTTTAATACTTGCACTTTTTTTAGTAGGAATTGAGTTTAATGAAGTTATTGAATCTGTATTAAAAAGTTTTGCAAATACCATTGTTCCTGTGGCACTTGTGGCAGTTGGCTTACAATTGCAATTAAAACTACCAGGACATGAAATAAAACCATTTTCTATTGCATTATTAATAAAACTAGTAATAGCACCAATTATTGCTGTTGGAATTTGTTATATTTTTTCTTGGAATGAATTATCTGCAAAAGTTTCTATATTAGAAGCAGGAATGGCGCCTATGATAACAGCAGGAGCAATAGCTTCAATGGCAGGCCTTTCGCCAAGATTAAGCTCTGCAATTGTTGGGTATGGAATTTTGTTTTCCTTTATAACAACTTACTTTATTAATATTTTAATATAGTCAAGAAAAACTTCACGTTTTCTAAACATTAAAATAGTATTATGTTACAAATTTATTATTAGGAAAAAAAATGATTAAAATTTTAAAGTCAATGTTTATTGCTTTAGTATTAGTTAGTTTCGCAAATGCAGCTACAAAAATTTCACAAAATGAAATAAATGACATAGAAGCACTTACTTTATTTCAAGGTGCACAGGTTAAAATAAACCAAGGCTATGATGCTGGAAGTATTTATGTTTTAAATGTTACAGTTAGAGGGAAATCAGATAAAATTTTTCTAACAAAAGATAAAAAATATCTAATTTCAGGAGATGTTTTAAGTACAGAAAATGGTCAACCTTTAGATGTTCCTGTTGACTTATCAATTACAAAAGCAAAAGAAGCCTTTACTTTTGGTACAGGTAAAGATGAATATGTGTTATTTACAGACCCAGAATGTCCATATTGTAAAAACTTTGAAAAATATTTCCATCAAATAGAAGACAAAGTAAAAATTAGAGTTTTCTTTTTCCCTTTAGATATGCATAAAAATGCAAAAGATATTTCATTATATATTATGAGTCAAAAATCTTATGAAGATAAGAAAAAAGCTATGACTACAACTACAAAAGATTCTCCTTCTTTTATTAATAGAAAAATTTCAGATAAAGAGTTAAAAGAATTAGAAGCACATTTAGCTGATCAAATGATTATTGCTAATAAACTAGGAGTAAGAGGAACACCTTCTGTATTTGATGCAAAAGGAAATAAAGTTTCTTGGGTAGAGATGTTACAAGGATATGGTATAACGGTTAAATAACCGTTTACCACAGACTATATAAAGAGTTAGAATTTTATATACTATTTAATAGAAACATAAATTTCTATCTCTGTCTCTTTGCTATATTTTTCAAAATCTATTGTATAAGCTCTTTCATATTTAGCATCATTTTCAAAATATTCCCAAATATCTTTCCAACAATCAAGAACTATTTCAGGTAATTCTCCTGTTTTTTTAAATACTAGATATCTTTGTTTTTTAATTACCATTGCATTTTTTGGTTTTGTAACTTCAACTGCAACAGTAACTTTAAAATTTCCATTAACATCAGATTCGTAATCTGAATAAACTCCATACATATAAAAATTTTTACTTTTGTTAAATGTAGCACCAAGAATATTTTTTTCTTCATAATCTTGCCATAACTGCAGAATTTTTGCAGTTTCAGGATTACTTTCATTTTCATTATTTGTTGTGGTACTAAGACCAGATAACATTAAGTTTTCAACTTCTCTTACTACCATTTAATATCCTATAATTTATTGTTTTTTTACAAACTCTTGTTTTAATTTAATTGCCCCAACTCCTGGAACCTTACAGTCAATATTATGACCATCATTTCCTTCTACTAGTCTAATACCTTTAATTTTAGTACCAACTTTTATTCCTGAAGAAGAACCTTTTACTTTTAAATCTTTAATAACCGTAACATCATCACCATCACTTAATAAAGTTCCATTAGCATCTTTTACAACTAAAGAATCATCTTCTTCTAAAGAAGAATCTTGTGACCATTCATGTGCACATTCAGGACAGATATATAATTCTCCATCTTCATATGTATATTCTCCTCCACATTTTGGACAGTTTGGTAATAATTCCATTTGTTTCCTTTTCCTATTAATTTCGCGGATTATATAATAAATAAACTTTTTTATTAGTTAATCTCTTTACTAAAAGTTTCTTATTAAATCTTCATAAACAGCAGTTAGTCCTTCTACTTCTTTAACAGTAGTTCTTTCACCAATACTATGAATAGTATCATTTATAACACCAAATTCAATAGCTTCTATTCCAAATGCTCCAAAATATCTAGCATCAGAAGTTCCACCATGAGTTGAGTGTTTAGTTTTAATATTAAGAACTTTTAATATTGAATTTTCCATTGCTTTTACTACTTTTGATTCTTTATTTGTTACAAAAGGAAAAGAACCTTGTGTTGTTTTAAAATCATATTCTAAACCTTTAAGTTTTTCATGAATAAACTCTTCAACACTTTCTCTTGTTGTATTTGTAGAGTTTCTTACATTAAACATTAATTTTAATTCATTTGGTGTTACATTTGTAACTTCCATACCAGCTCTTATATCTGTAATAACCATTTTAGAAGGCGCGAAATATTCATCTCCATTATCCAAGTTATGACCTGCTATTTTATGTAAAACTTCTGCAAAATTATGAACAGGATTTATACATTTTTCTGGATAAGCTGCATGTCCTTGTTTACCTTTAATTGTAATATATCCATTTATACTTCCACGACGTCCTACCTTAATTGCATCTCCAAAAACCTCTTCACAAGTAGGTTCAGCTACGACTGCATATTGAGGTATGAAATCAATTTCTTTTAAATGTTCAAGCATTTTGATTGTCCCATAAGTACCCTCTCCTTCTTCATCAGAAGTCATTAAAATACTTAATGTTCCATCAAAATCTTTTGCATGTTTACAAGCATATAAAAATGCAGCATCACCACTTTTCATATCTTGAGTTCCACGTGCTTTAATAACTCCATCTATAATATCTGCTGCAAAAGGATCAACATCCCAACCAGAACCCACTGGTACTACATCTATATGTCCAGCAAAACATAAATGCTGTGGGTTTTCATTAAATTTTTTATAATAAAATCTATTTTTAACACCCTGCATATCTACTTTTATGCAATTCCAAGTATCTCCTAAATACTCTTCAATAAAATCAAAAGCTCCATCATCATCTGGAGTAATTGATTTAAAACGTAATAATTTTTGAAATAATTCTATAATTGTCATCTTTAGTATCCTTTTTATTAATTTGGATTGTATCTAAGTTAATATTATTTTGTTATAATAAAATATAATAAGAAAAAGGGTTACTTATGCAAAAAAATAGACTATTAATTTTATTTTCCTCCTTAATTGCAATCTATGCAATTGTCGGTTTTGTAGCACTTCCTAAAATATTAAAACCGCAAATCGTAAAGGCAATCAATGAAAATATTACACAAAAAGCGAGTTTAAAAAAAATAGAATTCAATCCTTTTTTATTAAAATTTTCAGCTCTTGGATTGAAAATATTTGATGAAAATGAAACAACAATAGAAATTGAAAAACTTTTTATTGATTTTTCAATCTTTAAATCAATTGATGAACAACATATAAGTTTTAAAGATTTAGAAATTGTAAATCCATATATTAATATTATTCAATATGAAGATGGCAGTTTAAACCTAGAAAAATTAACTATTCCTAAAAAAGAAGAAAAAAAAGAAGAAAATAAAAAATCAAATTCTGATATTAAATTTCAAATTTATAGAACTATTCTAGATAATGCAAAAATAAAATTTACAAAACTAATTAAAAATGAAGAACCTTTTAAATTAGATATTGATAAATTAAATTATACTTTTTATGATATGGGAACTTTCAAAAATACATTAGCTTCCCATAGTTTAAAAATACTAATTAATAAAAACAGTGAATTAGAAATAAATGGCGGATTAAGATTAGACCCTTTTGAAATGAATGGTAATGTTGATATTAAAAACTTTAAGCCAAAAGAATTTTTAACATATAAAAAAGAGATCTTGAACTTCGATTTAGATGAAAATACATATTTAAATTTACAATTTGGATATAAGGTAAATGCAAAAGAAGAGTTAAAAATTGAATTAAATAATGCTAATTTAGATTTAAAAAACTTAAATTTAAAACAAAATAATAATTCAATTTTATCTTTAAAACATCTAGCTATTGATGATTTAAATTTAAATTATCCAAAGAATGTAATTAATATTAATTCAATATATTTTGATTCACTTAATTCAAAGATTATTAAGAACAAAAACAATCAATTAAATCTTGCTAATTTAATCAAAAATGAAATAGGCAAAAAAACTGAAGTTAAACCTGAAATTAAAAATGAGGCCAAATCTAGGACTACAGAAGAGAGTAAAGAGGCAGGAAATCTAGCTAAAATTAAAGAAAATGAATCTATTAATGAAAAGATAGAAGAAGAAAATAAAAATACTGAACTTCTTTCTAATTCTTCACAAAAAAAAGATAAGCCATGGAAGATAAATTTAAATGAACTACTTATAAAAAACTCTAATATAAGTTTTCAAGATGCAATAAATTCAATATTACTTGATACAAAAAATATAAATATTGATTTAAAAAATTTTAAGGTAAATGGAAATAATTTTACCTTAGAAAAAGTTTCAATTGCAAAACCAACAATTTCATTTAAAGATGAAAATAATAAATTAAATATACTTAATAAACAAATGCAAGTTTTAGTATCTAATCTTAATATGAAAGACTCTATTCTTAATCTTAGTAAAATAAATTTAAATACAAATCTTACATTTAATGATAGAAAAAATTCTTTAAGTATTTTAAGTGACAATATTGCAATTAATTTAAGTTCTTTGGCACAAAAAGAGCAATCAATAGATATAAATAACTTAAGCTTGAGTACACCTAAAATTGATTTTAAAGATGAAAAAAATAAATTGAATATATTTACAAAAAAACTTGATTTAAATATTTCATCAATAAAAAAAGATAAAGAAGATATATCAATTGAAAATATTGCTTTAACAAATCCATCTATATTTTTAAGAGATTATAAAAATAGTTTGAAAATTATAACAAACTCTTTAAACATAAAACTAGAAAAATTGAATTTAAAAAATGCCGATTTAAAAGTAAACAAACTTAAAGTATCAACTCCATCTTTAGTATTTAATGATTTAACGAATAAAATGGATATCACAACAAAAAATATAAATATAATTACAACAAACACTTCATTAATAAAGGAAAAATTAAAAGTTGATATCTTAAGTCTTACAAAACCTGATGTATATTTCGTAGATAATAAAAACAATACTTCTCTTATAGCAAAAGATATTTCTCTTAAAATAAATGACATATACAACTATAAAGATCAAACAAAAGTTTCAAAGCTAAATTTATATGAGCCAAATTTAGTATTTAAAGATTTAAATTCTAAAACTAATATCTTAGCAAAAAACATTTATTTAAATGTTCAAAAGATTTCAAACTCTAAAAACAAACTAAAAATTGAACGTTCAAGTTTAAATAAACCATATATTTCTTTAACACTAGGAAAACAAGAAATTAAAAAAGAGGAAATAGATGAAAGTAAAAAACCTAAAGAAAAAGAGAGAAGCAAAGTAGTAAAAAAAGAAAAGAAAAAATCTGATTTTTCTTTTGATATTGGTCCTATAAAAATAAAAGATATGAACATGACCTTTGAAGATAAAAATCTTCCAATAGTATTTAAAACCGATATAACAAAATTAAATGGTGAATTTTCTAGGCTTAATTCAAATAGTTCAAAACCAACAAAACTAAGTCTTGAAGGAAAAGTTGACGAATATGGATATACAAAAATTACAGGAACTGTTGATATTAATGATATTAAACTTTTAACAGATACAAATCTATTATTTAAAAATATTGCCATTAAAAACTTTACTCCATATTCAGGAAAATTTATAGGGCGTGAAATAGAGAGTGGAAAATTAAATCTAGATTTAAAATACAATATTAAAAAATCTGATTTAAATGCACAAAACTCTATTGTAATAAGTGATATAAAATTAGGAAAGAATGTAGAAAGCCCTGATGCTGTTAATCTTCCATTAGAACTAGCAATTGCTTTATTAGAAAACTCTGATGGAGTTATTGATTTAGAACTTCCTGTATCAGGTAATGTTGATGACCCACAGTTCTCTATTGCTCCAATTGTATGGAAAGTATTTACTAACCTAATAGTAAAAGCTATTACTTCTCCTTTTGCTCTTTTGGGTTCATTATTAGGAATTGATGAAGAAAAACTAAAAAGCTTAGAGTTTGAATTTGGAAAAAGTGAAATTCTAGCTTCTGAGAAAGAGTCTTTAGATAATATTGCAAAAATATTAGTTAAAAAACCAAAACTAGCAATCAAAATAAACCCTGCATATGATTTGAAAAAAGATAAAGAAGCTTTACAAAATATCAAATTTGAACAATTCTTAATTAAAAGAATGAATAAAATTCCTGAAGGAGATGAATACAAAGAAGCATTAGAAGAGTTATATAAAGATATTGATGGACTTAAATTAGATGATGTAAAAAAACAATTTACAAAAAAAGCCAAAGATGGAAAAGTGGTATTTAAAAATGATGATTATGTAGAGTATTTACGTAAGTTCTTAGCTAGTAAAGAAAAAGTTAATGAGTCAGAATTAATTAATTTATCTAAAAAAAGAGTTGATAATATATTAAACTATTTATTAAAAATTAAAAAAATCGATAAAAACTCAATAAAACTTGAAAAAGTAGTAAAACAAAACAATGAAAATTTAAAATGGGCTGTATTTAATTTAGAAGTTTCTACAAGATAAAGTATTATAAGTTAATTTTATATTTATATATTTAATTAACTTATAATAAAACTTAAGTTATTATTCGTTTAATTTATAATTTATATTAAATTAACTAATAGGATTTATCATGAATAAGCTTCTATATTTACTGCTAATTGCCTTTGTTCTTTTCTTTGGTTTTGGAATTTATTCGAATATAAGTAATACTCAAGCAAAAAAAGAAAAAAGAGTATCTTGTCAAAAAAAGACAACTACATTTGAAAATATTTCTAACAAAAAATTAATTCCACAAGCAATTAAACTTTTAGAATCTAACAATTACGAAATTATTTCAAAAATAGAACTTTCAAAATATATGGAATCAAAAATTTTAAATTTTATTTCTATAGAACAAGCTGATACCTTTTTAAAAAATAGTATTAAAAAAGTTCAAAAAAAAGAAGAAGAGATAAAAGACTCTTTAAAACAGACTAAAGCCTCTACTGAAAAACTTATTATTGATTATTATATTTATGAAAATGATAAAGAAGATAAGGGCAAAAAATCTGATAAAGCAAAACTTTATGCAGGTTATCTTGTTTTTGAATTTAAACTTCAAAATAAAGTGTTATATAAAATACAAACAGATTATATGAAAATGGATACAAGTGACATCCCTGAACGTATGGACTGTGTTATTAAATCGTTTATCTCAATAAAAGGAAATTAAAAAATGAAACAAAAAATATTTAAAGACAAATATCATATTTTTGAAATTATTTTCAATAAAAATGAAATAATTGCAAATAATGTTGATGGAATTATAGATATTCTAAAAGCAAAAATCGATGCACATGAAGTTACTACTTATATTGCAATATTTGATCAATACGCCCAAACTAAGAACTTAAATGGTCTAATAAGAGAAGATATAAAAGATGCAAAAAACATTGTTTTTTGTTTTGGAAAAGAAATTCCAACACCTGAAGTTATGGCAGTACGCCCAAGAAGTATAGGAATTGCAGAACTTGAAGATTCATTTGTAGTAAACTTTCTAGAAGCACCTAACGAACAAGCAAATGTAATCATGGAAAATATGATTAAATCATTAAAAAAGTAAAGGCTTTTGCCTTTACTTTTAATATCTAAAGTTTTATAACTTTCGCTCCAAAGCCACCTTGTGATGGGTGTGCATCGGTATAAGATTGTACTTTAGGATGTGAATCTAAAAACTTTTTAACTGCATAAGATAATTTACCTGTTCCAATTCCATGATAAACTAATAATTCATCAAATCCTGCAATCAAAGCATCAGATAAAAACTTATCAAGATTATCAATAGCTTCATCAGCTCTTTGTCCATGTAAATCTAGTTTTACATGTCCAGAATCAGGTTTTTGAACTGAAACGGTAGACTTAGGTTTAGTTTTTATTTTAGGAGGGTTTCCACTTCTTTGTAAATCAGCCATTAAAACTTGCATTTTCATTCCAGCATCATTCTCAATAAAAGCCTTTTTTCCTTTTATTGATAAAATCTCACCTTTTGTATTTCTATATTTAACTCTATCTCCTACTTTTAAATCAACAACTTCTTCTTGAACTTTTTTTGTTTTAATGGATTGTGCTTTTTCATGAGCTATATTTAAATGCTGATGGCCTTGGGCAACTTTTGATTTAATTGCTTTTTTTGCTTCATCCCTTGCATCCTTATACTCTTTATTAAGTTTAGATTTTTCCATATAAATTTGCTCATCTAAACTCTCTTTAGTCTCTTTTAAATTTCTACTTAATCTTTCATGCTCTTCAATTTCTTGATTTAATTTTTGAATTTTCTGTTTATATTCAATCTCTAAAGCAGTACTTCTTTCTATTAATTCATTTAATTTATCTTTATCTTCACCATAAACTATTTTTGCTTTTTTTATTACATTATGAGGAATTCCATATCTTGAAGCCGTTTCAAAAGCGTAGGATTTTCCAATTGTCCCTTGCAAAAATTCATAGGTTGGTTTTCTATTCTCTTCATCATATAAAGCGGCAACTAGTTCAACTTCTTTATTTGAGGCCATTAAAGCAGCTAATCTTTTATGGTGAGTTGTAATTATAATTTTAATATCTTTTTGAATTAACTCTTCAATTACTACTTTAAATAAAGAAGCCGCTTCATCTGAATCAGTTCCAAGTTCAATTTCATCAACTCCCACAACTGCATTTTTTGAAGAAAATAGTTTTGAAAACTCTACCATTCTTCCCGCAAAAGTAGAAATATCATTTTTTACACTTTGAGGATCATCTAAAACAGCATTTATCTCTTTAAATGTACCTATTTGTGTTTCATGATGAGCATTATATGGAAGCATATATTTTGAAAGTAAAACAGCAGACAAAATAGATTTTAACATCATTGTTTTACCCCCTGCATTAACTCCTGTAATCATTACAACTGATTTTGAAAAATCTATAGTAATAGGTTTTGCATCTTGAAGTGCTGGGTGTTTGAATTCTACTAATTTATTTCTATTTTTTTTATTGGGAAGAATAAAATTTTTGTCACCAATTTTTGCAAAAAATAGTCTTGCTTGATAATGATCAAATCTATCAAACTCTTTATTAATAAATTTAAAAAACATTAAGTTTTTTTCAAATAAGGAACTTATTTCTTTACATATTTTTAATAAGATTTCTTCTTGCTTATTTATTAAATCACTTTGTTTTTGCTTTAATGAACTCACACTATGGGGTAATACATAAAAAAAACCTGAGTTTGATCTATCTATAACTGAAGCTTTTAAAATATGGTTAAAGCCACCACGTACTAAAATACACTCTTCACCATTTATATAATGAACTTGTGAATCAACTAAATAAGATCTAACTTTTTGATTATTAATTATCTTATATAAACTTTGTTTTATCTCTTGTTTATTTTGATTAATAGCATTTTTTATTGAATCATAATCTTGGTTTATTCCAAATTTTAAATTTGTTTTTTCATCAAAATAATCACAAACTTTTGAAATATCAATAGGAATGATAATTTTATCAATCCACTCTTGAAGTTTTCCCTCAAAATTAAATCTTTTTAAATAATTAAAATAGTTTATAATTTTAACAAACTCATAAATCTCATATACTTTTAAAACACCCTGCTTTTGAATGTGCATTAGTGCATTATCTAAATTTTGCACTTTTTGTGGTTCTTTAAAATCAAAAGAAGAAAGTTCGTTTATCAATTTTTGGTGAATATTTATATCACCTTCTAAAATAATAGATTTTTCTCGTGCCAATAGCTTTGAAAAGGACTCTATATAGTCTACTAGGTCTAGTTTTTTAAATATCTCTTGCATGTGCGGATTATATCTTAAAAGCAATAAGTCTATAATAAATAAGTATATTGTTGCATGATTATCTCATATATAAGTATTTATTTTTAATATAAATAATTGTGTTATCTTAGTAATTAATTAGAAAAACTAAAGAAATTTCAAAATTTCATACAATTTATATTCAATATAGTTTACATATAAGTCAATTTATGATATCCTATCGCCATAATTAAATATTTCGTCAAAATACTTATTTATCTCTTCAAAAAATATGAATTTATTATTTGAAACGTACACATACAAAAGGAAAAAAATGGCAGATTTAGTAAATGGAACAGTAAAATGGTTCAACAGTGAAAAAGGTTTTGGATTTATTCAACAAGAAGATGGTGGGAAAGATGTTTTTGTTCACTACAGACAAGTTAATAATTCAGGATATGGTAGAGTTACATTAGAAGAAGGTCAAAAAGTTACTTTCGAAATCGGTGAAGGTCAAAAAGGACCACAAGCTGAAAACGTAACTGCTTTATAATATAAATTATAAAACTACTTACTTTTTACGAGCTAGTCTTTTAGACTAGCTTTTTTTATGCCCTATATTCTAATATATTCTTAGAATTTACATCTCTTCAATTAGATAAAATGAACTTTTATTAAACTCTTTATCATAATTAACACTCTCTTTATTCCCAAATTCTGATGCAATTGCTCTTGCTTTTATAAATGAACTTGTAGTTTCTACTACTTCTTTTTTATCAGTAGTTGTAAGTATTGACTTATCATTTCCTTTAGCAAACTTTTTTGCTCGTTCTTCATCAAGAATAGTATATTTTACAATATCTATATCTCTTTTTACATCTAACCTTGCTTTTTTCTTTTCATCATCAAATCTTAATATTCTATTTCCATTTGAAGAAATCTTCATTGTCTTTGCACTTAAAATATCATCAGTATTTTCAATAATAATATAAGCTTTTCCATTTATTAATATCTCATCTTCACTTAATAATTTAATTTCTTTGATTTGAGTTTTTTTACCCTTTGCCATATATATCCTTCATATTTTTTTGCCATTATATCCAATAGTTTAACTATTTTCATAGAATTAAGTATAATACTACAAAACTAACAATTATTAGGAAAATATTTATGTCATTTGAACTATTTAATTTACATGATTCACTTATAAAAGCAATTAAAATAAACAAATATGAAACAGCAACAAAAATCCAAGAAAAAGTAATACCTTATATATTAGAAGATTCTGATATTAAGGCAAAAGCACAAACAGGAAGTGGAAAAACAGCAAGTTTTGTATTACCAATTTTACAAAAACTTATAATACAAGCCCAAGAACAAAAAGAAATTCTACAAAAGCAAAATAAAAATCCAAACTACAAAAAACCAAAAGCAAAGATTGTAGTTTTAGTTTTAACTCCAACAAGAGAATTAACACTTCAAGTTGCAAATATCTTTACATTATTTAGTGAATTTTTAGAAAATAAGCCAAAAGTTGTAAGTGTAATTGGTGGAGAGAATATTGGAAATCAACTTTTAGATATACAAAAAGGTTGTGATATTGTAGTAGCTACAACAGGAAGATTAGTAGATATATTAAATAAAAAACAAATAAACTTATCAAACTTAGAGTATTTTATTTTAGATGAAGCTGATAAAATGCTTGGACTTGGATTTGAAGATGAGTTAGACACCATACTAAAAGAGTTACCAATAAAAAGACAGAATCTTCTCTTTTCTGCAACTTATCCTAATAAAATATTAAATATAGTATCAAAAATTACAAAAAATCCAATAGAAGTAAATATAGAAGAAGAGAGTAAAACAATTGATACAATTACTCAAAGAGTAATAAGAGTAAATAAAGAAAATAGAAGTCCTCTTTTAAGATATTTAATAAAAGAGGAAAAATGGGAACAAGTTTTAGTTTTCATGGCAAACAAAAGAGCTGCTGATAATATTGCACAAAAATTTAGAAAATATGGTTTTGAAGCTGAATCATTTCATGGAGACTTAAGCCAAGAAGATAGAAATTATACCCTAGAAGAATTCAAAACAAAAAAAATTAAAGTCTTATTTTCAAGTGATATAGCTGCCCGTGGACTTGATATAAAGAATATTTCATGTGTAGTTAATTTTGATTTACCAAGATCTGCTTCTGATTATATTCATCGTGTAGGAAGAACAGGACGTGCTGGAAAATCTGGAATGGCTGTTTCCTTTGTAAATTTTGAAAATGAAGAACATTTTAAACTAATAGAGAAGAGATGTGAAATAAAAGCGCAAAAAGAGCAAGTTTTAGGTTTTGAAGAAATAGGAACTGCTCCTATAAAACAAAAAGGTAAAGAGGCTATAAAGGGAAAAAGAAAGAGTAAAAAAGATAAATTAAGAGAGGCTGCACAAAAAGAGAAAAGCAAATTTTAATAATCTATTAATAGATTTTAGATTTTTATCATAATTATCTAAATTTTAAAGATGATTTTTGTCCCATTAAGATATTATTCATACTAATAAATTTTAAACAATAATAAATAGGGAAAGAAATGGTTGAGAAAAAAGGTTCAATACTAACAGTAAGAGAAGATATAAAAGTTTTTGATTGTACTATAAGAGATGGTGGCTTAGTTAATAATTATCAATTTTCAGATGAGTTTGTAAAAGCACAATATCAATCTTGTGTAGATGCAGGAATTGATTATATGGAAATTGGGAAAAATGTCTCTCCTACAATTATGAGTGAAGATGAATATGGACCATGGAATTTCTGTAAAGAAGCAGATGTTAGAAGAATTGTTGGAAACAACGATACTAATACAAAAATTGCAGTTATGGCTGATGTAGGAAGAACTTTAAAAGAAGAGATTATTCCAAAAGAAGATTCAGTAGTTGATATGATTAGAGTTGCTACTTATATTCACCAACTTCCAGGAGCAATTGAGTTAATAGAAGATGCTCATGCAAAAGGTTATGAAACTACATGCAATATTATGGCTATTTCAAAATCTTTTGATGATGAATTAAGTGAAGTTCTTGAAACACTAAGTAAAACAAATGTTGATGTAATCTATATTGCAGATAGTTTTGGTTCATTTTACCCTGAACAAATTAATAAATTAACAGAAAAATACCTTTCATATGCAAAACCTGCTGGTAAAAAAGTAGGTATTCATGCTCATAATAACTTACAACTTGCATATGCAAATACACTTGAGGCTATGATGTATGGAACTAGTTATTTAGATGTTACAACTTGTGGATTTGGTAGAGGAGCTGGAAATTGTCCTTCTGAATTATTACTTGGATTCTTAAAAAATCCTAAATATAAATTAATGCCTGTATTAAAATTCATTGAAGAGCATATGGTAGAATTAGAAAAAGAATTAGATTGGGGATACTCTGTTCCATATATGATAACAGGAAAACTAAATGAACATCCAAGACCTGCTATGAAAGCAAGAGATGAAGGAAATACTGAATATAGACAATTTTATAGAAATTTACTTGAAGAGTATAGTTAAGAATTATTGAATATTTAAGAATAATTATGAAAAAGCCTAGTCTAAAGTGACTAGGCTTTTTTTATTGCTTTAATTTAAACTCTTTCTAAATCCCCTTTACTACTTTTATTTTAAGTTTAAAAATATATATCAAATCATCAAAAAATATTAATAAGATTTAATATAGCTTTTATTTATTAATTTTATTTTATTTTTAAACTATATTTAAGACAATATAAATTATAAAAATACTAAAATAACAAAAATTAATTTTTCAGTTGTATTAAAATATGCAAATATTGCATATTATTTACTCGCATAAATAATTACTTATTTAATAACTCCATTAAATATTATTTTAATATTGAAAAATAGATGAAACACATAATTAAAAAAGGGAAAAAATGAAGAAAAGTTTATTTCTAATTTCTTGTATTACTGCTAATATTTTATTAGCTGATAATACATTTACTTTAGGTGAGATATCAATTATAGATGCCGATAACAATAATTTAGACAGCAAGAAAATTGAATCTGAACAATTAGAATCAAGTTCTAAAAAAGACATAACTTCTGCTTTAGATGAAGTTTCAGGATTATCACTTGTTAATAGAGGTGGAAGAGGAGAAAAAGCTATTAGTATAAGAGGATTTGCTTCCGCTAAAACTGGTGTTTTTATAGATGGTATACCTATTTATGTTCCTTATGATAGTCAGTTTGATTATTCTAGAATTTTAACAAATAATCTTTCTTCTATTGATGTTGCAAAAGGTTTTAGTTCCACATTATATGGTCCAAATACAGGAGCTGGTGTTGTTAATTTAATTTCTAAAAAACCTGAAAAAGAGTTTGAAGGTAGTTTTTCAACTCAAGTAAACTTTGATAATGATAGTAAGTACTCAAGCAATATTAATACTCTAAGTTTAGGTTCAAAACAAGAGAAATATTACGTACAATTGGATGCAGTTGTAGAGAATAGAGATCATTGGAGTTTGTCTAATGATTATGTTGCAACTACCACTCAAGCTAGTGGAGAGAGAAATAATAGTGATTCAGAAAGTAAATCAATAAGTGTAAAAGCAGGTTTTACTCCAGATGATAATTCAGAATATGTGTTTGGTTATTCATATCTTGACTCAGAAAAAAGTCAACCTACTATTACAGACTCTAGTCTAAATACAGAAAAATTCTGGGAATGGCCTGTTTGGGATAAACAAACTACATATTTTATAGCAAATAAACTATATGATACATCTTCAATTAAATTTAAAATATATAGAGATGATTATGATAATACAACGGAAATGTATGATGATGATACATTCACAGGAACTCCTTCTTTAACAAAATATGAAGACTATACTATGGGGGCAGGATTAGAATATACAAATTTCTCTTTAATCGAAGATCATATTTTAAAAGCAGCATTTAACTATAAAAGAGATGTACATGAAGGTTACGAAGAAAAAGTAGGCAATAGTAGTACAACAATTAGCAATGATAAATATACTGATAATATTTACTCTTTTGCCTTAGAAGATACTATAGATTTATCAGAAAAGTTTACATTAGTATTAGGAACAAGTTATGATGTATCAAGACCATCTACTGCTTACACAGGAGGAACGGCTATTGAAACAGATAATAAAACATCACTAAATCCTCAAATTGGATTATTTTATGATTTTTTTGAAAATCAAACAACAAGGCTTACATTCTCTAAAAAAACAAACTTTCCTACTATGAAAGAAAGATTTTCAGATAAAAGAGGAAAAGCTTGGACAAATCCTTATTTAAATCCTGAAAAAGTTACACATTATGAATTAGGTCATACAATAAATATGAATAATATATCGATTGATAATTCAATATTTTATTCAAAAGTTAAAGACCCAATTGTAAATGTTCTTGTAGCGTCTAAAACAACTCAAGAACAAAATACTGGAGATGAGAGTTATAAAGGTTTTGAAACAAATATTAAATATCAAAAAGATGAACTACAATTAGGACTAAATTATACTTATCTTAATATTCACAAAGACTCAGAAGAAACAGTTGTTGAAGTTCCTAAAAATGAAATTAATATGTATGTAAATTATAAGATAAGACCTAATATTGCTATTAACGGTTCATATACTATAAAACAAGGTATCATTCTTCAAAATGGAGAAACTGAGGCATATGTAGAACAAGGAACTATCAAAGTTGCTAATCTTGATTTAAGTTATGATTATTCAAAAAATATAAAATGGGCATTTGGAATTGATAATTTATTAGATGAAAACTATGAATATGATTTAGGTTATCCTGAACCAGGTAGAGAATTTTATTTAAAATTAACATATACTTTTTAAAACCCTTCTCTTCTAAAACAAATCCTTTTTATTTTTTAAAGGATTTGTTTTTTTATTTAGATATTTTCATACACATAAAACTATCTTTAGTCCAACGTCTATATAAACAATTATAACAAGAGTCTCTTTCTAAGCTAGTTACACACTCATCTTCATCTTTATCCAAAACAAACTTTTTGCAAGTAATTGCTTGCTCTATAGCTTTAGAATAAGCTTCTTTCCCATATTTAAAAATATTATTATTTTCTAAATGCATTTTAATACTTTTTCAAATTTTCTTTTTTTATATTTCTATAAATATTCCCGTCTTTTTCTATAAGTAAGACATACTCATGATTTAAATAAACCATTTTTAAATCATTTTTTGTTTCTACAATTATACACCTGTCAGCATCTGCTCCATTCTCAAATTTAACAGTATCAATCTCTTTATATTTTAATAACTCTTCTACTGAATTAAAATCATTAAGAGTTTTTATTTTTCCTTTTACTCTTCCATCATTACCAAAAATTCGTAGTGCAATTCCTGCTAAAGCACCAATAACTCCTTGTCCATTATTTTTATGCTCGCTTAATTGAAGATTTTGTATCTTAGCCATATTATATGCATCTTCTTTTGTTAATACTTTTCTTTTAGCATCTAATCCAAATTGAATCAAACTGTTTTTATTAGTTATATCTTTTTCAAATCCAATACATAAGCCAGGCTGTGAACTTGGTGCACATACTTTTTCTAAATAATCAATTATAAATCTTGAAACATCATCTTTTTGTTCTAATGTTAAATGAGTTATAAAACACATTGAACTATTGTGTGAAGTATAAGGTATGCTCTCATGTATAAACAATTGATGCCTTGTTACAAAAGAACAAGGAGCATATTTTTCTTCTACATACTCTTTTATCTCTTCTGAAATTTCACCTGTAGACTTTTCATAACCAATTTCATCTGTATCATCTATACAAATATACGTTTTAAATGCATTCATTTATCTTCCTTATTTAAAAATAGTTTAAAAAATATCTCTTCTTCTTTTAAAAAATCATAATCATAATACTTGGGATATAATTTTGAACCTAACCATAATGCACCTAATGACTTGAAAAAAGAAGGAGGATTATCTATCCAATTTATTGGTTTATTAGGAATAAAAAACACTTTGTTTTCTTTTACTGCTTCTAAAAATTTATATTTTTTATTTTTATATACTTTTTTATAGAAGCCTTTATTATCAGTAATTATAACATCAGGATTATAAAGTAATAACTCTTCAAAATTTAATTTAATTCTTTGTTTTTTAATTTCATTACAAGTAATAGGATTGTTAGCCCCTACAAACTCTATTAATTCACTATGAGGAGAACCTTTGCAATTAGTTAATAATCCATCTTCTCCTTTTGCATGATATACATTAATAAGTTCACTACTAGGAATTTTTTCTCTTGATTTATTTACTAGATCTACTTTTTCTTTAATATAGTTTGATAATTTATTAGCTCTTTTTTCTTTATTCATTAATCGACCTAATATTTTATATGATTCAATATAATCAGAAATTGTATTTAAATTTAAACTGCAAGTATTAATTCCAATAGTATTTAATTTTCTTGAAATATTCAAAAAGTCTTCTTTTGAATTCCATAAAACAACTAAGTCAATATTATTCTTAGCAATAACTTCAATACTTGGCATTTTTGCAAAAAGTGAATTCTCTTTATTTATCTTAGAAGGGAATATAATATCATCTAAACTTCTAATCATCAAATTCATTGATCTAGTTTGACCTAATATATTTTCACTTTTTCCAAAATAATTCTTACACTCTTTTACTTCATAAGAGAATAAAAGAGTTGAGAATAATATAATTGTCAAAAAAAACTTCATAAATTAACCTTATTATTAAATTTTGGAATACAAATATTAAATCCATATTCTGTTTGATTTATATTTACATCAATATTATAAAGCTTTTTCATATTAGTATTTGTAATTACATCATTTGCTTTGCCTTGTGCTAAAATCACACCATCTTTTAATAAAATTACTTCATTTGAAACTAAAAAAGCATGATCAGGATAATGAGTAGTTTTTAAAAAAGTATAACCTTGTGATGCTAAAGTACGAATTGTTTCTAAAAGTCTGATTTGATTACCATAATCTAAACCAGCTACGGGTTCATCCATAATAAAAAACTCTGCTTCTTGTGTTAATGCTCTAGCAATTAGCACAAGTTGTTGCTCCCCTCCGCTTAATTGATTAAATAAACTATCTTTTAAATGAGAAATTCCTAGTTTTTCTAAACTATTAATAGCTATTTTTTCATCATTTTTATTATATCTAGAAAAAAGATTTTTATATGATATTCTACCCATTATTACAATATCTAAAACATCATATGCAAATGGCAAAGAGCTGCCTTGAGATACATATGCAATTTTTTTTGCTAAATCTTTTTTACAAAAACTTTTTATGCATTTATTCTCTAAAAAAACTTTTCCACTACTAGGTTCAATTAAGCCTAATAATATTTTAATTAAAGTAGTTTTACCTGTTCCATTAGGTCCTAATAGTGAGATTATATCACCTTTGTTTATTTTCAAAGAAACATCATTTAAGATAGTCTTTTTTTCATATGCAAAACTTATATTATTTGCATTAATCATTAGTGTAAACCTTTTTTTGAATTTTTTAAAGCTAGAATAAATATTGGTATACCAATTAAAGATGTTAAAATTCCAATAGGAATTTCCACATCTAAAATCAATCTTGAAGCATTGTCAACTATTAATAAAAATAATGCTCCCATTAAAGCTGATACAATTAATAAGATATTATTATTAGGACCAACTATTAATCTAGCAAAATGAGGAATTATCAAACCTATCCACCCTATCATTCCTCCTATAGATACACTTAAAGCACAAATAAATGTTGCAAGGATAATGACAACAACTCTTATAAGTTTTGTATTTACACCTAAACTTTGAGCCTCTTGATCCCCAAAACTCAATACATTTAAATATTTTGACATCAATACTAAAGCACTAATACTAAGTAACATAGGAATAATAAAAACTAAGATTTCATCGATTTCAATAAAAGATAAACTTCCCATAAGCCAATAAATAATTGATGGTAATTTATCATAAGGGTCTGCTGTATATTTTACAATAGATAATAAAGTGGAGAAAAATGAACCACTAATAATTCCTCCTAATATCAAAACTAATGTTGAATTATTCCTATCTTTATAAATGTATGTAATAGCAATTGAAAAAAGTACAGCTAAAACTCCAAAACTAAAAGATAAAAATTGCGTAATAATCCAACTATCAAAAAAAGCAATTCCTAATGCAGCTCCAAAAGCAGAACCAGATAAAACTCCAAGGATTCCAGGGGAGACTAAAGGGTTTATAAACATAGCCTGGAAAGATGCACCTGAAATTGCATAAGATGCACCAATTAATATAGCAGCAATAATTCTTGGTAAACGTATATTTATAATTATATTATCAATAAGCATTATTTTATTAAGATTATCTGGTTCTATACTAAATATTTTAAATAAAATATAATTTAATAAATCAAATGAAGTTATAGGATATTTTCCAAGAGTTAAGGAAAGAATAAATAATATAATTAAACATAGGATTAAAAGAATTACAATTTTATTCATTATTAACCTTTTACATATTTAATAGGAATTTTAATCATTATTAACCTTTTACATATTTAATAGGAATTTTAATCATTAACATCTCTTTTTGAAGATTTATAGGGAAAGGTTTGAAACTATTAATATTTTCTAGAATTTTTAGCGCAGATTTATTTAAAATATTAAATGAAGCTTTTTTATAAAATGAAATATTTTTAATCTCTCCATTTTTTAAAACATTAAACTGAAGTATGCATTTACCTTTTAGGCCCATTCTTTTTGCTATTTTAGGATAAAATTTTTCTTCTTCTATACGATTATGTATATATTTCATATAGAGTGCTAAGGTTTGTTCATTTATTTTTTTCTCTTCTTTCCCTCTATTTGTCTCTTTTATAATTGCTATTTTTTTAATATTTTTTTCTAAAGAGTTCTCTTTTATTTTAAATTTTGATTCTTCGACTTTTTTAGTTATTTTCAACTCTTTAATTTTTTGTACTTCTTTAAGTTTTTTTACAATTTTTTGTTTTTTAAAAGTTTTCTTTGCATGTTTTTTTATTTTCTTTATTTTTGCAGTATCAGTTTTTTTTTGAATATTTTTGATTTTTTTAATATTATCTTTTAATTCTTCTTTTATTACTAGGGCTTCTTCTTTACTTTTCATAATATTTACAAACTTGACATTAGTTAAACTTAGGTTTTCATTCTTTAATATATTTTTATTTTCAATTTGAATATTGAAAATAAATAGATGAGAGAATACAACAAATATAAAAATAAATAATTTAAATATATCTATTTTATTCATAAAATATTTCTTACTATTTTAAATTAATATTGCAAAAGAGTAGATTACTATTTTTAATCCAAGGTTTTACTTCATTTTTCAAAATATTACTTTATATCCAACAAATATTATCAAAATTAATATTTACATAAATTCTATCACTAGGTAATAATCTTTGTTCTTCCATTTGGATTCTAGTTAATCTACAATTAAAAGTTATTCCTCCAATTATAAATTCTACAAGAAGATATTCTAGAGATTTTTGTTGCTGTATTGAACTAATTGTTCCAATAAGTGTTTCTTCTTTTATCAAGGATTCACAATTACTTCTACATATTTCAATATTTTTAGAATCAATTAATAAAACAGAATCTCTTTTTTTATCTTCTGTGTTTGGAATAATAATACTTTGGCCATCCATAAAATTCTTAACTAAATTTCCATTAGAATCTTTTTCCCAGGGAGAAAAGAGAAGATTAACACTTCCACTCTCTACTAAATTTCCTTGAAATAGAGCTACCTTTCTATCACAAATATGATTTAACCAATTATGATCATGACTTGAAATTAATATTGTTGTATTATATTTTTGCTTAGCAATCAATACTGCTTCTTTAATTAGTTGTGCTGAATTGGTATCAACACCTGTTGTAGGTTCATCTAAAATTAATACTTTTGGTTTTAAGATAAGTCTAGCAGCTAAAGCAACTCTTTGTGCCTCACCACCTGAAAGTTGACTCCATTTTCTTTTTGAAAAAGAAAAGTCTAATCCAACTAAAGATAAGGCTTCTTCAACTTTATCTTTTATATTAAAAGTTTTTCCTCTAATTTTTAAACCATAAGCAATGTTTTCATATACAGTTCGTTTTAAAAGATAAGGATTTTGAGGAACCATAACAACACCTTGTTTCATATCAAAATCAATTTTTTTATTAATTTTCCCATTATAATGGATATCACCATTACTGGGTTTAGAAGAAAAAGAAAGAAGTGAAAAAAGTGTAGATTTACCACTACCATTTGGACCAAAAAATCCAATAATTTGATTCTCTTCTAAAGTTAACTTTTCAATATTTAATACTCTTCTTCCCTCATAATATTGTTCAATATTATTTAATTCATATAAAGTACTCATTGTGTCCACTTTCTTTTTAACATTGACAAGGCAATATTTACCATAAGTGCAACAGCAAATAATACAAGTCCAAGTGCAATTCCTGTTATAAACTCACCTTTTCCTGTTTCCAAAGCAATGGCAGTTGTTACAGTTCGTGTATGATATTTAATATTTCCACCAACCATCATAGAAATACCAATTTCTGTAATAATTCTTCCATATGCTGTCATTGCTGCAGTCATAATTCCAAATCTTGCTTCTACTAATGTTGAAATTAGTATTTGTCTAGAATTAGCTCCTAAACCTTTTAAAGATATGTATAATCTTTTATCAACTGCTTCCACTTGTGTTGCAGTTAAGGCAATAATAATTGGAAGACCTAAAACAATCTGTCCAATTATTATTGCACTTTGAGTAAATAATAAATTATATTCACCAAAAGCTCCAGCTTGAGATAGCATTGTATATGCTATTAACCCAATTACAACAGTAGGAAGAGCTAAAAGTGTATCAACTATAGTCCTAACAATTGGTTTTCCTAGAAAATTATAATATCCTAGAAAAAAACCAAGAGGAAGACCAATTATCAAACTTATTAATAAAGACCAAGAAGATACTGTAATTGTTGTAGTAATTGCAGAATAAACACTCTCATCACCTGAAACTAGTAACTCTATTGCTTCATTAAAACCATCAGTGAATAAATTCATATATTACTTAAACCTTATTTACCTGCATTTGGAATAAATAGTGCTTGACCTAATAATCTAAAGTCAGCAATAATTTTTTGTGTTGGTGCAGATACAACCCAATTTGTAAATTTCTTTGCTAATTCTGGTTTTACATTTGCACATTTTTCTTTATTAATTGATACAACAGAGTATTGATTAAATAAAGATTTATCACCTTCTACAACTACTTTCATTGTATTAGCATCACCTTTTTGAGACATATATTTAATCCAAGTTCCACGGTCTGTCATTGTATAACCATTTTTTTCAGCAGCCATATTAATAGTTCTTAACATTCCTTGACCTGTTTGAACATACCAAGAAGATGCAGATTTAGCATCAACATTAGCATTTTTCCATAATGAAAGTTCTTTTTTATTAGTTCCAGAATTATCTCCTCTTGAGAAGAATTTAGCATTTTTATTTTTAATTGTTTGAAGTGCAGCACTTGGAGTCATTCCATTTACCTTAGCAGGATCTTTTTTTGGTCCAATTACAATAAAATCATTATACATAACTTGTTGTCTATCTCCACCAAAACCAGTTTCTATAAACTTTTTCTCAGATGCAGGTGCATGTACAAAAAGAATATCAACATCACAGTTTCCACCCATTTTTAATGCTTTTCCTGTTCCCGTTGCAACCCATTTTAAAGTTGTACCTGTATCTTTTTCAAATTTTGGTGCTAAATAATCTAATAAACCTGTATTATCTGTACTTGTAGTTGTTGCCATCATTAATGTATCTTTTGCCATTAAACTTGATGTTAAAGTACTTGCTAATACTACTGATAATCCTAATCTTACTAATCTCTTCATTTTTTTCTTCATCCTTCTTTTAGTTAAAAATATCTGTTTGTTCTTTTAAGTATGAACAATTAAATTTAATCACATTAATAATATCACCCTCTTCTATTGAAGATGTATTTTCATTTGTGACAACAATACTATTACTTTCATCAAGAACAGTAATCATTCCAGAACCATATTTATTGTTTCTAGTTACTGAAAATTCTCCTTTGTTACAAGATCCGAGCACTACATTAACACGGCCTTTTTTTGTTTTAAAACTTTGCATATTTCTACCAAATGTAATATCATGATAAATGGCAGAAGAACCTTGGATTTTATTTAATACAGGAATTGCAAATAAATGCATATTTACCATTGCAGTTAAAGGGTTTCCAGGTAAACACATTACAAATGTTTGCCCTTTTAAAGACTCACCTTTTTTCATTGTGCCCATCATAATGGGACGACCAGGTTTTATATTAACTCCATGAAAAGCAATCTCTAAACCATTTTCTAAAAATGCTTGACCTACAAAATCAGCATCTCCCATAGAAATTCCACCTGTTGTAATAATTACATCATAGTTTTTTAATAAGCTTACAAATTCTACTGATTTTTCTAAACTATCAGGAACTACTCCGGTATAAGTAGCTTCAAAACCTTTTTCTTTTAATAAAGTAAGTAGAGCATATGAATTACAATTATAGATTTCATCATCATTTGTTTCTTCCCAAGGTTCTTTAAGTTCATTTCCTGTTGAAACAACAGCAATACTGAGTTTCTTATAAACTTCTACTTTTGTTATTCCTTGTGAAGCTAATACAGCAACAACAGAAGAGTTTATTTCATCACCCTTTTTAAATAAAATATCACCAAAAGCTTTTTCTTCACCTTTTAATCTAAGACAAGAACCTTTTTTAATATCATCTTTAAAAGTTGCAATATCACCTTCAAAAGAGAGTACATCTTCTATTGGAATAATAGTATCAACATCATCAGGAACTTTTGCTCCAGTCATGATTTTATAACATTCACCTTCTTCTAAACAAGCTTCAATATTTTCACCAGCAAAAATTATTTTTTTAACTTTTAAACTTTTTCCTGCATCACTTGCTTTTATAGCAAAACCATCCATTGCAGAGTTATTAAAAGAGGGTAAATTTTTAAGACAAAATATATCATTTGAAATAATTCTTTTTAAACTATTTTCTATATTTACAAGTTCGTTAAATTTCGTAGTTAAAGCACAATCTAATGATTTCTTAACTGCAATATTAAAATCTAAAAATGTTTTAGCCATTTCTTTCCTTTTCTAAGAATTTAAAGCAATAATTTGTCTATATTTTTTACCAAGAGTTTTCACTATTTTTCTAATAGTTTCTTCATCTAAATCTTCACTAAAATTAAGGCTTAATGCCCATCTAGATTCAATCTCTTCGTATCCCATATCTTGCAAAATTCTTGAAGGTTTAGATAATCCTAAAGAACAACCCTCTCCATTTGTAACTAAAATTGAATCTAAAGCTAATGTTCTTATTATTTCTCTTGCTTTAATCCCTTTCAATCCAAAATGCAGTGTATACTCTAAACACCTTTTAGGCTGTACAAAATAGAATATGTTATCATCAAACTCCTCTTTAAGTATTTCCATAAAAAGATTTTTATACTCTGACTTTTTTTTGAAAGTATCAATCATTTTTTGAATTTGAAATATAGAAACTGTATTTATTTCTGAAGTCACATACTCATCAAGCTCATTATTGTATAAGAGAATAGAATCTAAAGAATATCCAGTAAGTTTATAGGCATCTAGCAAAACTATATCACTAATACCCTCTTCTAAAGTTGCACTTATATTTGAAATTATCAAGGCATCACTTGATTTTTTCACCTTTTCTAAATCCACTTTTACATAAGTATCCATGATATAAGACGAAGCAAAAACTATCTCACATTTTGATATTTTTTCATAGTTTATATCTCCCTCTTTTGTCAAAGGGATAAACTCTAAATCAAAACCTAATTCTTTATAAATTTTTGCTGCTTGTATTATTGCTTCACTTTCACCTAAACTAACTAAAATCTTTCCATTTTTATTAGTCATTAAATTTAACATTAAAGCTAATATTCCATCTTTAGAAAAAGAAAAAGTTTTTAGGTTTTTAAAGCCAAATCTTGATGAAAATTCATTTATCTTACTCTCCATTAAATCGTTATTTTTTAATGGTTGCATAGTAATTTCTTCATCAAAATTAAGTTCTAAAACTTTTGGGTATTGTAATGAATTTAACTTTATCATTTTATATCATCCTTACTACAGTTAATAATTTTTTCATCTTCTATGAATAATTCATTAAATCTATTTTCACTATATCTTCTTACATCATCTCGTAATGTTTTAAAGTTTTTTACTAACTCTTTTGCTTTTGGAGTCAAGGTAGTTCCACCTGAGTTTCTACCTTTATTTACAATAACTAATTGGTCATCAATATACTCTTGTAATATTTTTATATGACTCCATGCTTTTTTATAATTCATACCTGCTTTTTTTGAGGCTTCTGAAATGGAACCTGTTTCATCTATTAATTCCAAAATCTGAGTTTTTCCACCACCAAAAACTAAATTACCTTTAGTATCTTCAACCCATACTTTAATTTTTGATTTCACACTCTTCCTTCTTTATTGAATTATTAATTTACTACTCTTCCTGCATGAGTATAAATATTCATTTTTTTACCTCTTGCAAAACCTATTAATGTAATACCATGGGTATGTGCAGTTTTAACTCCTAAATGTGTAGGAGCAGTTCTTGACACTACAATTGGTATTTTATGCATTACAGCTTTTACAACCATTTCAGAACTTAGACGTCCAGATACAAAAAGAACTGATTTTGTAGTATCTAAACCTTTTAATTTACATTTTCCTACAACCTTATCAATTGCATTATGACGTCCAATATCCTCAGATGTAACTGTACTTCCATCTTCTAAGAAAAGCATAGCTTTATGAACACAACCAGTTAAAACATATAATTCACTTTCTGCGTAAAATATTTTTACTTCTCTACTTATTACCTCAGGCTTAACCACAAAACTTGTTTGATTAAATGGTATTTCTAAGCTTCCAGCAATATTACCAGTAACTCCTCCACCACAACCACTTACAAGTGTTTTTTCTTTATATAAATTATCTAATGAGCTTTCATCAACTGCTGCTTTGATATCAACTCTTAAACCATCTTCACTTAAGATGATTTCTTCTACGTCATTCATTGATGTAATAACATTCTCACTCATCAAGAAGCCAAGGGCATGAGCTTTTTGATCTATTGGAATACACATCATTGAAATTGCTTTCTCACCATTTAAAAAAACATTTAATCTTGCTTCTTCAATCGTTACATCTTCTACTTCTATTACTTCATCACCAACAACTTTATCAATGATTATTTTTTTTAGATACTTTGAATTATCCATGATTTCCTCTTAATATGCACTACTTGCATATTTAAATATTTTTAACTCTGCTATTCTAGCATATTTAAAATAAAAAAAAACAGTCTCCCAAAGGAGACTCGTTTTATATTTCTTTTTTTTCTTTTAATTTTTTATAATAAGAGCTATGAAGAATTTCAACTTCTTCTTCTTCTTTATACCCTGTTACAATTGAATGTATTGCACCTTTAATTGCAAAAACAGACATATAAACATGTGTAAAGAATAATGCCATTACAGCTAGTCCTAATACATTATGTACTATTGCACTTCCTCTAAGTAAGTCAATTTGTGAAATACCATAAGATATAAGCATTTCAAGTTTAAAGTCTTGAAAATACATTATAACTCCTGAAACAATCATTACAACTCCACCTGCTGTAGCAATCCAGAACCACATTTTTTGTCCTGCATTAAATTTACCTGCTGGAATCGGATCTTTTCTTTTATTTAAGTATCCACCTAAAATCATCATCCATTTTATATCATCTGAAGTAGGAAGCATTCCTTTTACCCACATAAAGAACATTGGGAAAACACTTACAATAAATAATATAGTTGAAATTGCATGTATTTCTCTACAAATAATTACAAATTGTCCACCACCAAAAGTTGAACCAAACATTATTACTAATCCAGTTGGAACTAGTAAGATAAATGCAACACCTGCTATTGAGTGAATTATTCTATTAAATACAGAAAAAACATATATCTTTTTTCTATCATGAGAAAAAACCATTGGTCCTATAATCATATAATGAATAAAAAATATAGCTGGAACTCCTAATAATGTTCCAAAAAATATTGGTTTAAAGTAAGTACTTTGAAGTGTTGTAAATAATGCTCCAAGATGTAAAGAACCCTCTTTATCATAAGCTAGAATATTTGCTATTAAATCTTGACCATATATTGCGCTTTCAGCATCAGCCCCAAAGGCTAATACTGATAGTGCTAAAAAAGTAAGAATTATATATTTACTTTTCATTTTAATACCTTATTTTGTACCATATGCAGTTGACCAACCATAAGGTTGAGTTTTTACACCATGTCCTGCACTAAGAACTCTTTGTCTGTAAATTGCAGCTACTTCAGTTGCATCACCTACAAGTAGAGCTTTTGTTGAACACATTGCTGCACAAACAGGAACTTTACCCTCAGAGATTCTATTTTGTCCATAAAGTTCTCTTTCATGGTGGCTATTTGTTTCTAAAGGTCCACCTGCACACATTGTACATTTATCCATTGCACCTTTTGAACCAAATGCTCCTGATTGTGGAAACTGTGGTGCTCCAAAAGGACAAGCATATAAACAATATGCACAACCAATACATTTGTCTTTATCATGAAGAACTATTCCATCTTCTCTTATATAAAAACAATCTACTGGACAAACTTGCTCACACGGTGCATCATTACAATGCATACAAGCAATTGATAATGAATACTCAAGGCCTTCTATTCCTTCATTCATTGTAATTACTTTTCTTCTATTTATACCAGCTGGTAATTCGTGTGCTTCGGCACAAGCAACTGAACAACCATCACAATTGATACATCTATGTTCATCACAATAAAATTTTAATCTAGCATTTTCACTATTACTCATAACACACTCCTTACGCTAATTCGATTCGACATAATCCACCTTTAGTCTCAGGAATCTGAGTAATGATGTCGTAACCGTAATTTGTAACTGTATTTACACTTTCACCAATAGCATAAGGTTTTGTACCTTCTGGGTATTTGTGAGAAACATCTTCACCTTGGAAATGACCAGCAAAGTGGAATGGCATAAATACTCTATCTTCACTAACACTGTGAGAATATTTTGCTTTAACTTTAATCTTCGTACCTTCAGGAGAGTGAACCCACATCATAGCACCATTTCTAATTCCATGTCTACCCGCAAGATCAGGATTAATTTCACAGAACATTTCTGGACTTAATGCAGCAAGATATTTACTTGCTCTATTTTCCATTCCAGCACCGTTCATATTTACAAGTCTTCCTGTAACTAAGTTAATAGGGAACTCTTTTGACCAATCTTTTTCACTTTGTTTAGTTTTATACATAGTATCAACTCTAAAGTGATTACCTTTATCCTCATAACTTGGATATTTTTTAACTAAATCCTGTCTTGGAGAATGAAGTGGTTCTCTATGCATTGGTATTTGGTCAGGGAATGTCCATACTTTTGCTCTAGCTTTTGCATTTCCATAAGGAGCGATTCCTCTTTCCATACATTTTTCAGCAATAATATTTGATGCATCAACTTTCCAATTTTTACCAATTTTTTGTTTTTCATCTTCAGTTAATGTTATTCCTAACACTTCTTCGATGTTATCTTTGTTAATTTCAGGATATCCATCTTTATTAGCTGAATTTTTAGGAGCACTTCCTTTTCCTGCTAACTGAGAAACACCATCATGTTCAAGACCAAATCTATTTCTAAATCCCATACCACCTTCAGCTACACTTCTATTTATATTATATAGAATTGGGCTTCCTGAGTGTTTTTCTGTCCAACATGGCCAAGGTAAACCATAATATTCACCCTTCATTTCACCATATCCACGTCCAGAAATTTGATCAAACATATGCCAATTTTCTGTATGTTTTTTTACTCGTTCTGCTGTCCAACCAGTAAGACCAATTGTTTTAATAATTCTTGCAATTTCATCTGTTGCATCTTCTGGCCAAGTAAACTCTTTTTTATTCTCTTTAACTTTCATTCCAGCAGTAAATTGCTCATAGAATCCAAGTCTTTTTGCTAATTCAAACATTACTTCATGGTCAGTTTTTGATTCATACATTGGTTCAATAACTTTATTTCTCCATTGTACAGATCTATTTGTTGCTACTACTGTTCCACTTGTTTCAAATTGAGTTGCACTTGGTAAAATAAAGACATCATCTTGTTTATCAGTTAATATTGCTGCTTCATTAACGAATGGATCACAAAGTACTAACATTTCCAAATTGTCAAGACCTTCTTTAATCTTTGCTTGTTGTGCAATTGAAGTAATACCATTACCCATTACAAACAATGCTTTAAGATTTGTTCCAGCATTATCAATTTTATCATTACCATTTTTACCGTCAAGTACACCTGCCCACCATCTAGATAGTGTGAATCCTTTTTTACTCATCCATTCTTTATTTTTAAATCTTCCAGCAAGCCATTCATAATCAACTCCCCAAGATTGTGCGAAGTATTTCCATGAACCTGCAGAGAGTCCGTAATAACCAGGTAAAGTATCGGCTAAACAACCCATATCTGTTGCACCTTGTACGTTATCATGTCCTCTTAAGATGTTTGTTCCACCACCTTCTTGTCCCATGTTTCCAAGAGCAAGTTGTAAAATTGGTGCCATTCTTGTATTAGATGAACCAATTGTATGTTGTGTTAATCCCATTGCCCAGATTAATGTACCTGGAGTAGATTTAGCATATAATTTAGTTACTTGAATTAACTGCTCTGCAGGAACTCCTGTAACATCTTCTACTTTTTCGGGAGTCCACTTTTTAGCTTCTTCCATAACTTCAGAAAGTCCATAAACTCTATCAGATATAAACTTTTCATCATGCCAACCATTTTCAAAAATAATATTTAACATTCCATACATAAATGGAATATCAGTTCCTGGTCTAATTCGACAGAAATGATCTGCTTTTGCAGCAGTTTTTGTAAATACTGGATCAATAACAATAATTTTTGCGTTATTTCTCTCTTTTGCTTTTAAAAAATGTCCAAATCCAACTGGGTGATTAACCGCAGGATTTGCTCCGAATATTATAATTGCTTTCGCATTTTGGATATCTCCAAGTGAGTTAGTCATAGCGCCATAACCCCATGTATTCGCCACACCGGCGACTGTTGCACTATGTCAAATTCTAGCTTGGTGATCTATATTATTCGTTCCATACATTGCTGCAAACTTTCTAAAATAGTAAGCTTGCTCTGAACTCATTTTTGCAGAACCTAAAAACTGAACTGCGTCTGATCCCACAGTATCATGTAAAGTATTCATCTTATCAGAGATTCTTGTATATGCTTCATCCCATGATAATCTTTTCCATTTTCCTGCTTCTTTTACCATTGGATGCTTAAGTCTAACTTCAGACCTAACCATATCAATCATATCAGCACCTTTACAACAATGACCACCAAGTGAAATTGGATGATCTTGTGCAACCTCTTGTCTTACCCAAACACCATTTTGAACTTCAGCAATAATACCACATCCAACAGAACATGCAGTACAAATAGTTTTAACTTTTGTAGACCCAGGAAAAGGATTTTTAACTTCTTCTTCCGTTGCTTCTCTAGTTACCCCATTATTTGCTAAAGCGTTTGTTGCACCTACAGCAGTAGCGACAGCAGCCATCTTTAAAAATGATCTTCTACCTACTTTTGCTTTTAGTGCTTCATATGTACTTTGTGACATATAAAAACCCCTTTAGTTTTATAAAGCTTGTTTGTAAAATTCTTCCCAAGCTTTAGTTTTTTTGTATAGAATTTCTTTTTTAGTAGAATTTCCTACAACAACTCCATTCGAACCTACTTCTTCAGAAGTAGAACTGTTAGCAGCAGCTAACGCAGTGGTACCTACAGCAGTAGCACCAACAACTATTGCAGCTTTTTTAGCAAAATCTCTTCTACTTTTTTGCATAGTTGTCTCCTTTTGTTGTGATTAGCCCCATAAATGAGACTTAAATAAAATAAACTAATTTATCTTATTTAAATCCCAAGATAAAGAATCACTAAATGTCATCCTCTACACTTGAAGCAACAAAAACTGGACAAGATTCATCTTCTTTATT